>CALAVF010000081.1 GCA_937892315.1 uncultured Prevotellaceae bacterium
CGTCAGGAGTGGATAGGTACGCCCAAAGAGACCCTGAGCAAACTGATTGCCCACGATTGCGACGGCATTGTGGCTGGGTTGTATGAATATTGGGCAACCTACAATGAAGTGCCGGAACTGAAAGACAAGATGTGCTTTATCCCGTTCCCCGTTAGCCTCCCGACTTCCCAAATAGGAGGGCATTCGCAATGTTTGTCGTTTGATGGGCTTAGCCTTTTCTGTGGCATCAGTAAATGTCGTTCCGCCTACAAGGGTACTGACATCATGTTGGCTGCTGCCCGAGCGGTACAGGAGAAATATCCCGACCGTTTGCAGTTGCAGGTTGCCGAGGGAGTGCCTTTCGCTCAGTATCAGCACATGATGGACACTTCCGATGCCATCCTCGACCAACTCTACAGTTACACGCCTGCCATGAACTCCCTGCTTGCCATGTCGAAAGGCATCATCAACATTGGTGGTGGAGAACCCGAGAACTATGAGATTTTGGGAGAAAAAAAATTGCGACCCATCATCAATGTGCAACCCACCTTCCAGTCGTGCTTCGACGAGATGGAAAACCTCGTGCTCCATCCCGAACGCATCCCTTTGCTCAAACAGCAAAGCATTACCTACGTGAAGAAGCATCACGATTACCTCCAAGTGGCACAACGCTACTTAGACTTCTACCATTCCCTTTAACATGTTGTATAAGATGGGCAGCGGATTTGCTCCCCGATGCACCATCCACCATCTGGCTTCTTTCATCGTTCGCCAGATGGCATTGCTTGCCCCATAGACATATTTGAACGTAGCCCCCTTGCTCATTTGTAGTTTTTTGTTCCTCAAGAATTGTCTTCCCGTCGTTCCCGCAGGTGTCATCACAATTGGTTTAGGCACATACAGTATCTGATACCCTGCCACTCTCGCATCTTTCATCCACACCTGTTCTTCGCCTGCACACAGTTTTTCGCTGCCCAATCCAAACCGTTCGTCAAACCGTACCTTCACTTCCCTTCTGAACGTCATCTCCACCGAACTCACATAGTCGGCAGGGTAGGGGTGCAAATACGTTCCCTCCATGCAGAGTGCTTGAAAATGAATCACATCTGCCTCTGGATGCTCTTTGTATGCTTCAAAAATCGTCTGGACGAATTCTGCCGTGTATCGGTTATCATCATCTGCTATCACCACCACATCACCCGTTGCACATTCGATGGCATGGTTTCTGTTTCTGCTCAGTCCTTTCCCCTCCAAGAACGTCAACTTCACATCCTCTCTCTCTTCCAGCATCTTCGGCACCTTCTCTTTCCATCTTTCATCCGTCCACTGCATCGACACCACATACTTGACCCCGTCCATCGGCGGCATCAACATTCCGGGAACCTTCTCGATTCCTTTGTCAATCGTGCATATCAGAATGTCAAGTGTCATAACGTGCGCAAAATTACGGAAAAATATCGGTTTTTATCGCTTTATCGCCATTTTTTTCGTACCTTTGCACTCGCAAAGTTCAGGACACAGTAACGAGTGGCGGGGTTTGATGCCTCGTGTAAGTCCAGTTATGAACAGAGAACTTGGCATTTTATTAGAGTTCATAACAAACAGAAAATCAGAATGGAAAAAGTATCACGTTCGTTGACATCGACCATCTTGTCGATGTCGCTCCTTACGGTCATGGCGGGTGCAGCGATTGCTCCAGCCTTGGGAATCATCAAACAGCATTTTGCCGACGCACCCGACTTGTTGGTGCAACTCATTGTCAGCATCCCGGCACTTTTCATTATTGTCACCAACCTCTTTTTTCTGCCCATCAGTCGGATGCTCCACACTCGGGCGATTGCCCTCACGGGGCTTCTTCTTTATGTGGTAGCAGGAGCAGGTTGCTTCTTCGTCGACGACCTCTATGTGCTCTTGTCGATGCGTGCGTTGTTGGGCATCAGTGTGGGACTCATCATGCCGCTCTCCACAGGGCTGCTTGCCTACTATTTTCCTCCCGAAGAACAGGCACGGTTGATGGGGCTTTCGGCAGCCATGAACCAGATGGGCGGGGTGGTGGCAACCCTCTTGGCTGGCATCCTCGCCACCATCGAGTGGAACTACGGATTTTTGGTTTATTTGTTGGGATTGATTGCCGTGGTGATGGTGTGGCGATGGTTGCCCGACGAGCAGTTGGATTCGGCAAACAAACGTGGCAAAGCCTTTGAGCCTCGTCAGTTGCTCAAGTTCCATCCGTCCGTCATCGGCATGTTGTTGCTCATGACCATCTTCTTCATCTTCCCCACCAACTTTGCCATCATCACCAGTCAGCAAACGACCCTCGGTGCGACCGCCATCACCATCATCATGGTGGCGCTCGATGTGGTTGCCTTCTTTGTCGGGTTGCTCTTTGGAAGGCTGATGCACTTTTTCCGCAAGCCTATCAAGTATTTCGCACCGCTTGCTTTCCTTTTGGGCTATGGACTTTTTGTGCTGAATCAGAGTGTGACTGCTATCATCCTTGGTGCCGCTCTCATCGGCATTGCCACCGGTGTGGGCGTTCCTTATCTCAACACCATCGCCTCCATCAAGGGAGGCAAAAATTCTGCCACGACGGTGATGCCCTTGCTATCCGCCGCTCTCTATCTCGGACAGTTCGTTTCGCCCCTCCTCGTCATGCCCCTCTCCCTATCCCTGTTTGGCGAAGCCGACCTCACCGCTCCCTACAAAGTGGGCATCATCATTAGTGTCCTCTTCCTGCTGCAAGTGTGGA
This sequence comes from uncultured Prevotellaceae bacterium, assembly GCA_937892315.1. Next base: position 2,729 of record CALAVF010000081.1, read on the forward strand.
GCACACGCCACTTCCAAAGTCTGCCACCTGAATCACATGCATAAATAGAAATCATTCATGATTCATTTGTGGCTAATTTGTGATAATTTGTGTTTCTAAAGCATATAATCACCATGAATGAGTCACGAATTCTTTATGAATTTTGGGTATCTGTTTTTTTCATCGTATCTTTGCCGAAAATTCAGCAAGATGGCAGAAGAATTGAAAATTACAGCAGGCTCGAAGGAAGAGAAGTACCGAGAGTTGGTGCCGCAAATCAAGGCGGTGATGGAGGGTGAGACCGACCTCATTGCCAACATGGCAAATGTGGCAAGCATGTTGCACGAGACCTTCGGGTTCTGGTGGACAGGGTTCTATCGGGTTACCGAGGGGATGCTTGTTCTCGGCCCTTTCCAAGGTCCCTTGGCTTGCACCCGCATCAAGAAAGGGAAGGGTGTATGTGGCACCGCATGGGAACGGGAAGAAACCGTCATCGTGCCCGATGTGGATGCCTTCCCAGGTCACATCGCTTGCTCCAGTTTGAGCCGCAGCGAGATTGTCGTCCCCGTCAAGAGAAATGGTGAAGTGATTGCTGTGCTCGACATCGATAGCAAAGAACTCTCCACCTTCGACGAAATAGATAAAAAGTACTTGGAAGAAGTGGCAAAGGCACTTTGACCGTTGGTTATCTCTGCATCGCTATCAATCGTCCTATCTCATTCAGAGCCACAAAATGGTATCGTTATTTTTATGTCGCAGTTAACTCTTCCCCTAATTTGTGAATATGGTTAAGAAATTCCTGCTCACGCTCCTTTGAGGGCTTTTTGAATCCATTGATATAGTTTCGGAGCAACGTGGGATTCATGCCCATCCGGCGGGCAAACTCCGCCACATTGATTTCCTTGTGCATGAGAAAGAAGCGTTGCAGGGCACTTGGCTCTGCATCCTCATATTCAAAACTCTCGAAACTGATGTCTTCGTCCAGTTCACGCCAATGAATGCCGTCGAAGCCAAACGTATATTTCATACGCTCTTCATCATTGGCTTGTCGCAGTTGTGGGTACCACAGCAACGACTGCTTATACTCCTTTCCTTCTTCGTCTCTGCCGTAAATGTAATCGGCATCAAACCAAACATCCTTAATTTTCATACGCCGTCCTCCTTATTTCTCAAAATGTTCTTTCCAACGCTTGATGATAATATCGGCATTCTCGTCAATCACTTTCTTTATCTTCTTATAGTCATTCGCTTTGATTCCTCGTTTTTATTGTTTTTGTGATACAAATATGGGAATTATTTTCGATACCTCCAAACTTTGAAGCAATTTTTATTCATTCCCTTATTCATCTCTGTACTATACAAATAACGAGTCAAATGTTATTAAATGTTATAATTGTAGGTATATTGCGGAAATTTGACATAAAATGACTTGTTTTCTTGATATTCTTTGTATCTTTGTACAAAAATTTACATCTTATGATACTTCGAGTCACCTTTGAAAACATACTTTCTTTTTACGAGGAAACGCAGATTAGTTTCGTCGCAGGGAAGAGTTCTACGCATGCGGAGCAAATTAGTCGTGCAAAAAAGAGAGATGATATTTCCGTATTGAAGTCTGGAATCATCTATGGTGCCAATGCATCAGGAAAGAGTAATATCATCAAGGCGATAGATGTACTTAGGAAGATTGCAACTGGCAAATTCCCTAAGCGTAACATTGAGCCTTTTAAGTTAATTCCGCAAACAGGAAAGCACTCAAAGATTGAGATAGAGTTTAAGGCAAACACTACGTACTATGCCTATGGAGTCGAGTTTAATATTCAAGGACTCCGTGAGGAATGGCTATATGAAATCAACAGCAGAACAGACAAGAAAGTATTCACTCGCCTTATTACCAATGAGGGGAATGTCTTTGACTTTGGCACCATCGAAGGCAATGATGACACCAAGCAATTCGTCAAGTTCTTGTCGCAAGGAACTCCTATAGACCGTAGTTTCCTTTCAGAATATGTAAAGCGAAACGGTCAAGGGCTTGATACCATCAAGCAAGCCTCCTATTGGTTCTCTGACACATTGAAGATCATTTTCCCAGAAACGCGATACGAGGGAATCTCGTTCCGGGCAGAAAGAGACAAGGACTTCCAGAGAATCTTTAAGTCACTGTTAGAAGTCTTCAATACGGGTATTGTTGATATTAGGCGGACGCTTGTGAAAAAGGAAACGGTCAATTTGCCAACAGCAGTGATTGATGACATTCTGTCAAGCCTGAAGCCAGAAATTACATCTGTGATTTCTCTTCCGGCAGATGATGAAATGTACTTCTTTCAATTAGATGCTGATGGCACACCAAGAATCTACAAGCAGCAAGCCATTCATAAAGACATCAACAAGGAGGACACTATTTTTGATATGCGCGAAGAGTCAGACGGATCCATCCGACTGCTTGACTTCATACCTATGCTGATAGACCTTCAGCAGAATTCCAGCGTCTACCTCATCGACGAGATAGACCGCAGCATGCACCCCATGCTTTCTCAAAAACTGCTTGAGTGCTATTTCTCAAGCCTTGCTACCGACAGGGAGTCACAACTCATCTTCACGACCCACGAATGTAATCTTCTGGACTTGGATCTCATTCGTGCAGATGAAGTCTGGTTTGTAGAGAAAGACAAAAACGGAGCATCTCATCTGACCTCTTTGGCAGAATACAAACCACGCGAAGATATTCGTAAAGGGTACCTGCAAGGCCGATACGGTGCAATACCCTTCTTTGCCTCAGTGAAAAAACTCAATTGGAAATAACGCATGAGACAGAGAAAAGACTTTACCCGTTCAGAAGGTAAGAAATCAGCCCGACTGGTGATTATCGCCACAGAAGGTACCGATACGGAGCCTATCTATTTCGAGGCTGTAAAGGCAGACCTTTGCTCTTCCAGATCGGAAGAGCGTCGTGTAGGGAAAGAGTGTAGA
>CALAVF010000082.1 GCA_937892315.1 uncultured Prevotellaceae bacterium
ACAGACAAGCCCCAACACCCCAAAACATTATGACAGGAAAACGACTATCCACATGGGTATGGTGCCTCATCATGAGCGTATCCATGCAAGCACAAAGAGAAGCAGATGTCAATGGAAAATACACCCTGTTGGTGGAAGAAGACATGACATGGGCTGACGCAAAAAGAAAAGCCGTGGAAGGTGCAAAATCCGAAGCCGTCAAAAATGCATTCGGCACACATTTGACCAATGCAGTAGTTATTCAAACGACCGAGGTGGACGGGAAAACCACATCCAACTTTGTTGAACGTACTATTGAAGAATCTAACGGTGACTGGTTGGGAGACAGCCGTCCCCCAGAACTGACTGCACACTTTGATGGTGAGAATCTCGTCCTTACAGCCGAAGTGTGGGGACAAGCACGAGAGATTCTTCAAGCCCAAGCCGACATTGAATGGAGCGTGTTGAATAGTCTCAACGTCAATCACTCCACCAACACATTCAACGACGGAGAAAATCTCTATATCAACTTTCTCTCTCCCGTCAGCGGGTATTTAGCGATTTACCTCCTCGATACAAGCAATGCAGGATGCCTTTTGCCCTACAAACAAATGATGCAAGGAACCTACAAGGTGGAGGCAGGGAAACAATATATCTTGTTTGACCCCAACCGTGACCGACGTTGCACAGGCAGATATACAATGAGGACAAACATGGCTGTCGAGACCAATGAGATTGTCTTAATCTTTTCGCCTCACCCTTTCACAAAAGCAATTGACAATCGAGGAGAGAGGAATCAGGTCAACACGCTCAGCACCATAGACTTCAACAGATGGCTGCTCAAATGTCGGCAACAAGACAGGGAAATGTTTATAGGCAACAAAATTATCAAAATCATCAATAACAAGTGAAATAAACTAATTAAAAATCACCAACATGAAAAAGTTATTATTCTCTATTTATGCACTGTTTATCGTATGTGCAGGTTATGCCCAAGACGATTATCTGCCAGAAGAAATCGAAGAAATGGACTCTACAGAAGTGACATCACTCGAAGACATTATCAACAGTCAAAACATTCTGAAACAAAAGACAGATAATGACAGCCACTACAGCACAATTTGGGGGCGTAACACTTTTTTCAACATCAGTTACAACACAACAACGCTCAGTTCAAAAGAACTTCCTTCGGCATCAGGCGAATATACGGGAGAGTACAACAACAAACTCGGATTGGGCTTGCAATGGGGACACACGTACAATTTTCACAAGAAACCGATTGGAGATGTCCTGTTCATAGGGCTTGATTATTCGTGGTTAGACTTGAATGTAAATCTCTATGACCAAGAAGATAAGCCCCTGTCCTATGAGATTGGAGACTCCGACCCTTACAACATGCCTTGGTTCAACAAGAAATGGGCTGCAGATTACGGAATGTCATTAGGTCCCTCGCTCACCCTCTACCCTTTCACGAGTCTTCGCAAAAGTGGCACTGACAATATTCGTTTGCAGGTTTACTATCATGTGGGATATAGTTTGGGCTTGACGTTTATTAGTGATGTGGAGACTCCAAAAAAGACTGCATCGTCGTCCAAAGAGAGCACAGAGATTGCCTGGGGACATGGACTCTTCACGAGTTTTGGTTTCAATTTGACTTGGAAATTTGTTGGCCTTGGCTACGAAGCACGTAGAGGGTCAAATTATCAGTTCAAGAATTTCAACAGCGATTTTGATACGGATGCCACAGAATTTAAGCAGACGACCAATCGTATCTATATACAATTCCGTTTCTAAACTTTTCAAACACTCTTTAACTACACATGAAATATCTCATTCTTGCAGTTTTGGGAACCTTTGTCAACGTTTTCTCCACATTTGCACAAAATGTTGTCACTGCCAATGGTAAATGTGGCAACGAGGTCATTTGGAGTTTCGATGGACAAACCTTGACTATCACTAAGGGAACGGACAAAGTTGCCACCCTGCCCATTCCGGATTATGACCTCCAAAAAAACATAGCACCATGGAAAAAACGGAATCTTCCAATAAAGAAAGTAAAAATCGATTCGGGAATAGAACGCATCGGATCTTGTGCCTTCGCCAATTGCAAAGAACTACAGACAGTGGAGTTCGTCAATGATAGGAACTTTACAGAGATTGGCTGGGGAGCATTCTTGAATTGTACACGTCTGTTCAACTTTTCAATTCCTGTAAATACACGAAAAATAGAAACTATAGCATTTGCAAATTGTGCGTCTCTTCGTTCCGTCAAGATTCCAGGACAAGCACGAGTGGAGGATCAAGCCTTTCTCTCGTGCACAAGGCTTAATATCCTCGAGATTGCATCTACTACAATGCTCGGCCATTCTGTTTTCGCTACAGAAGTGAAGGAAGGAGGAATCACCTCACATAAATATTACAATGGGGAAATTCGTAGTCTTCCTGCTAACATTACTGTGGCAAACTGCCAAGAATATGGTTTGTCAAAAGAAGCGGTTGCTCATGTGATGAATAATCGTGTCAATACAGACGTGGAGAATCTCATCACATCGTATGTTGACACCGTGATTCCAGAAGGGTATAATACACGCAATGACACTTATGCACTCATCATAGGCAACCAGAATTACAGATTTGTTCCTGACGTTCCGTATGCAAATCACGATGCACGCATTTTTGTAGAGTATTGCAAAAAAACGTTGGGCATTCCTGCAGAAAACATCCACCTATGTGAAAATGCAACAAAGCACCTAATTTTGGAGGAGGAAATAGGCGACTGGTTGGCGAATGAGATTGAGGACCGAGACCAAAAAAAAGTGATAGTCTATTATGCGGGGCATGGTGTACCAGACATTCACGACCAAAACAAAGCATATATTCTTCCAACAGATGTGTATGGAACAAAACCACATCATGGCATTGCCTTAGACGATTTCTATGCTGCGTTAGGCGACTTGGCATTTAGTCAAGTAACGGTGTTTATGGATGCCTGCTTCAGTGGAATTAACAGAAATGATGAAGCGGTAAATGAAGGGCTGCGAGCGGTCGAAATCGAAGCAAAAGAGGGTAATCTCTCATCTGGCAATTTGGTTGTGTTCTCTGCAGCACAAGGTAACGAAACGGCACAAGGGTATTTACAGGAGGGACACGGGTTGTTCACCTACTACTTGCTGAAAGAACTTCAGGAGACGAATGGCTTTGTCTCATTCGGACAGTTAGCAAATTATTTACAAGAAAACGTCAGTCGCAAGGCACTCCAGTTGAATTTGCGGAAAAAGCAAACCCCATCAACTGTGGCGTCCGATGCTATTGCAGAGTCGTGGCAATACATGCAATTTTAAGAGATGAGACAGAACACTATACTTTCAACAATGATGGCAGTATTGACAGTACTGCCATCATTTTCGCAAAGCCCGAAGTTGAAGCCTTTAAAAGAACAAGATTTGCTGGAAACAATTATGCCCATGGAGAAGAAGGGCGAATGGGGGTACGCCAACGATAAGGGAAAATTTATCATCAAACATGTTTTCTCGGAAGCACGACCTTTTAACAAAGGAGTTGCCATCGTCCGTTGTGGCGAAAAATATGGTTTGCTGGATAAGACAGGGGTTTTTATCCTTGAGCCGACTTATGACGAGATGAAAGACTTTCGGGGCACATACAGCATCGTTCGCCTAAATGGGAAGTACGGAACAATTGGGCGGGATGGAAAACCAATAGCAGAGCCCCGTTTCGATAGGTATGATTCACGAAAGGGTTTGAAAGCCATTTTAGTTACACAGAACGGGAAGATTGGTGCCCTCAATGAAAAGGGGAAACTTATTGTTGAACCGACCTTCTCTTATGTGGGAGAGATGGAGGACGGCATCGCTTTCGTCAAGAAAGACGGATTGACAGGTGCCGTGAACACAACAATGAGAACCGTGATAGAACCACAGTATGATTCCCTTCTCTATACAGGAGTAGGTGTGCTCTATGCTGAAAAAGGCGGAAAGAGAGGCATCATCTCTTATCAGGGAGAAGAAAAGACTCCTTTAAAATACGACAATGTTCAATTGTCAAAGTCAAAAAGGTATTATGTCACGGCAAAAGGTGGGAGATATGGAATAATAACAAATACTTACAAGGAGATTCTCCCTCCCATTCTTCGCGAGATTCCTGAGTTGCAATCAAGCAACAGCCTAATCAAGCAGGACAGCATACTTTTTCTTGCCTCAGAAAAAGGAGTCAGTTGGTGGCTGCCAGAGCGTGATTTTGATCTGTCTAATATAGATGCTCTGTCAATGCCAGACTCCTTATGCTTTAGTAAAACTTCTCTTGGAACCGACATGGTCATCATCCACATAGGCAATGTTCCCTATTTTATAGCGAGGGGAGAGAAGGTGGTGTGGGCAGCCAACCCAGCCATTCGAAAATGGGCAGAACTGCCGCTGAATTATCAGATGTTGTATGAGAAAGTGTCGAGAAAAGGCTATATGACAGCCGTGAATGCTGACAGGAAGACTGTGCAGATGGAACATTCGTTCGACATAGAGTGGCCTGTGTCAGCAATAGACCCAAGAGTGGACGTTACTTTATGTCAGCAGGCTCTGCTACAAAGCATGGCAAAGAAAATCTATGGCGAATCGTTTAGAGAGCCTTTTTCTTCTATTGATGAATTTCTCACTTATGCAACGACCCATCCCCGCAATGCAGAGCGACTGACAAACATCCGCTCTATCACCTCAAAGACCAAAGCACGCAATGTGAGCACGGCAGGCTACTCTCTTTTCTGTGTAGGGCTTTTTGTGGGAGATGACACCAAGAACGAGATTACTTATGATTTTCGTGTTGATATTCAGCAGGATGGTAGCACGCATCACAAAAACACTCCTCAATACATCCACATAGATAGATCCACAGGACACACTTTCACTCTGAGAGACCGTTATTCCCTTGTGGCACAAAGCAAGATTGTGAAGTTGATAAAAGCAGGCAATGTAATTCTTGACTCTCCTGAAGAAAAAGATGCTTTCGAGGCTGTCAAGGAGGACTGTGCTGAGGTAGATGACAATTTCTATGTAAAGGATGAACACACTTATTTTTACAAGCAACCGTTTTCCACATGCCCGCCTATGTGTATAGGTGTACGCCAACTGGGAGATGTGCCCCTCAGGCCTGATGACAAAAGAAGACAAACAACGTCAGAGTATGTTTTCACCAGTTTCGATCTGGATTGCTTTGAGTTACAAGACCATGTGGATTCACTCTTCACAACCGGAGAGGACTCGGAAAATCATGTGTATCATTTTACCCCAGCAGGCATCCTTGTCAATGTAGACGGGTACAATCCATTTGAGCCGGCAACAGATGCGGCGATAATTCACTTGGAGCGAAATAGCCAGGGAAAACTATCTGTATCTAAGCCTCAGATGTCCTATGTCTATCTGGAGTTTGACTCACATGGGAACTGGGTGAAACGTAAGCCCAAGGATACTGACGGTGTGGTGGAGACGAGAAGAATGACGTATTATGAGTGCAAATAGTTACAAAAAGTGAAAGACAGGACGATTCCTGCCTTTCACTTTTTGTATATAAACTTTGTTCCCTTGTCAGATGCTTTGCTCCACGTTCCACACGAAGGCACGGAGGCCGAGCATGGGGTTGTCGTCGTCGAGTTTCTTGAGACGTGCGAGCAAGGGCTGCACTTTCTCATCCTCTACGACGGTCAGGATGGAACTGTTCATGGATGGCCATGCGTGGCTGCCCAGATGGGGGTCACCACCTTTGGTGCCACGCCCACCTGCCTGCTCAAAAAGAGTGTATCCACGCACGTTCGTATCATTGAGGGCTTCTATCACGTTCTCGTGATGTGCCTGGTCGTATGCTACAAATACTGATTTCATTGTTATTCGTCTCTAAAGTTATTGATTGCACGCTGTGCGTTCTGTTCCATCACACTGGAGCGTGTGTTGGTCAGCATTTCCTCTGCCTTGTGCTCACGCCAGTAGGCATCGAGTTCACGCTTTTCCTTGAGTTTGCGACGCTGACGCTTCACACCTACGGCACCGAAGATGCAGAACATGGAGGGCACATAGATGAGGGTGAGGATGGTGGAGACGGTCAAACCGCCAATCACCGATACACCCAGAGGACGCCACATCTCGGCTCCGACACCGTGGCTGACAGCCATTGGCACCATACCGAGGATGGTGGTGAGGGAGGTCATGAGGATAGGACGCAGACGAGAACGGGCTGCCATGACGGCTGCACGGATGAGTCCGATGCCTCGCTCACGCAGGAGTTGAGTGTAGTCGATAAGCACGATACCGTTTTTCACCACGATACCAATCAGCATGATACCACCGAGCATGGACATGATGTTGAGGTTGGTGCCTGTCATCACGAGTGCCAAGATGATACCCGAGAAGGCGAATGGCACGGAGAGAATGATGATGAAGGGGTAGGTGAGTGACTCGAACTGTGCGGCGATGACGATGAACACCAGGATGATGATGAGCACACCGAGGGTGCCGAGGTCGCGGTTGGAGTCTTGCTGGTCTTCGTAGGAACCAGCCACCTGAATAGTGATGCCGTTGGGCACTTCTATCTCATCTGCAATGTTATTGCCGAGTTCCACACCGTCGGAGAGGGCATAACCATCTGCCAACACGGCACTGACAGTGACGATACGCTGGCGGTCTTTACGCTCGATGGTTGGTGGAATGGCGCTCTCCTTCACTTTGGCGAGGTCGCGGATGCGAATGTTCTTGCCCTGAGCATTGGGGATGACCATGTTTTCAATGTCTTCTACTGAGACACGTGCCGTAGGTTCGTAACGCACCTTGATGTCGTACTCTTCACCGTCCTCACGGTAGTAACTCTGCTGAGCACCATAGATGAGGGCACGAACGGCATTGGCGGCTGTTGTGAGTCCGATGCCTTCCTGAGCCAACTTGTCACGGTCAAAATCGACAACGATTTCTGGCTGGAAGTCAGAACGTGAGATGTTCACCTGTGTCACCATCTTGTTGGAACGGAATTGCTCTGCCATCCGTTCTGCCACATCTCGCGTGGCATCCATGTCGTAGCCATAGATTTCGAAAGTGGCTGTCGCCTGTCCGCCCATGCCTCGACCGCCCTGGTTACCACCAAGGTTCACTTGGTATTTCGCCAGTTCGGGGATAACCTTGAGGTCGGCACGCATCTCATCACAAATGGAAGCAAGTGTTCTGTCACGTTTGTTAGAAGGTACCATCATGATGTTGAAGGAGATGATGTGTGTACCATTATCGGAAAGGGAGGCCCAAGTGTTGTTGTCGCCAGCCTGACCAACGGTGAAGTTGCAGGACTGCATGTCGGCTCCGTAACGCTGCTGCCACTTCTCGACAAGGCTCTTGGCAAGAGCCTCAGACTTTTCCACGCGTGTACCAATTGGCAACTGGAGGGTGATACCGATACGTCCGTTGTCGTTGGCGGGGAAGAACTCGCTCTTGATGCCTACGATGCCAGCGATAGCAATACTGAGTACAAACAAGGCGAAACTGCCTGCCACGATGGTCCAACGGTGACGTACTGCCCAGTTGATGCGTTTTTCATACCAAGTATCGAGAGCGTCAAGGGCACGTCCGATAGGTCCATAGAAGGTCTTGAAAGTCTTGCTTTGCTTCTTCTGGAGACGGAGCATCTGCGAACAGAGCATCGGGGTGAACGAAAGGGCGCTGGTGGTGGAGATGGTCATGATGATACACATCATCCAACCCAACTGCTTGAAGAGCACACCCGACATACCTGTCACCATGGTCAACGGGAAGAACACGGCAATCATGGTCAGCGTAGATGCGATAACGGAGATGGCGACCTCGTTGGTGGCATGGATAGCCGCCTGTTTGGGGTCAGACCCTCGCTCGATATGGGTGGTTACGTTCTCCAGCACCACAATGGCGTCGTCCACCACGTTACCGATGGCGATGGAGAGGCAGGAGAGCGAAATCATGTTGAACGAGCCATCCGTCGCATACAGATAGATGAACGAGGCAATCAGCGACATCGGGATGGTGATGACGATGATGGTGGTGGCTCGCCATCTGCCGAGGAAGATGAACACGACGAGTGCCACGAATATCATGGCGAAGGTGATGGTCTCTTCCAGTGAGGCGATGGTGTTCATGATGTTCTCTGACGTGTTGACGATGATGCCGAGTTTCACGTCTGACGGGAGGTTCTTCTGCAAGGTGGGAAGCATCTTCATCACCCTGTTGGAAATCTCCACGGAGTTGGCACCGCTCTGCTTCTGGATAACAATCATGGCACCCTGCACACCGTTGGTGAAGGTCTTCTGGGAACGTTCCTCCACATTATCGACAATGCGGGCTACATCTCGCAGATAGACGTTCACGCCGTTGTAGGAGCCAACCACCACGCCAAGCATCTGGCTGGGGTCGTCGAACTCACCCTCCACACGCACGGTGAAGGTCTGTGTGCCGACATCCACCGTACCGTTGGTCACGTTGCGGTTTTCTGCCGAGATGGCACTTGCCACCTGAGTAGGGCTCAGGTTGTAAGCCTCCATCTTCTGGGGATCCATGTAGATGTTGATTTCTCGCTGAGGGGCACCCGAGATGCTCACCGTACCGACACCGTCGATACGTGCCAAGGGGTTTGCCACATTGTCGTCGAGAATCTTATACAGGGCCTGCTGCGACTCTTCTGCCTGAACGGAGAGGAGCAGGATAGGAATCATGTCGGTGGAGAACTTGAACAGGATAGGTGTCTGTGCCTCGTCAGGCAAGGAGTTGGACACCATGTCCAGTTTGTCTCGCACATCGTTGGTCAGCACATCGATGTCGTGGCCGTACTCAAACTCCAGGGTAATCACCGACACATTCTCACGGCTGTTGCTCGTCACGTGCTTGAGGTGCTCCACAGAGTTGAGCGTGTTCTCCAGCGGACGAGTCACGTTGTTCTCAATGTCTTCAGCGCTGGCACCCGTATAATACGTCATGATCATGATCGTGTTCGTGTCAATGTCCGGGTAGAGGTCTATTGGCAACTTGATGGCCGAGTAGAGACCCAATATAATCACTGCCAGGAAGCAGAGACTTGTCATAATCGGTCGTTTGACCGCTCCTTCATATAGACTCATGTTCTTCAAAAAATTTTGAAGTGAAAAATGAAAAGTAAAAGTGAAAAATAAACAAGTGAAAAGTGAAGAGTGAAAAGTGAAAAATTTGCTACCGCGAGAGTTTGCCACCTGTTGCCGCACAAGTGCGGTAGCAAATTTTTCACTTTTCATTTTTCACTTTTCCCTTTTTTCACTTTTCATTTTTCACTTTTCCCTTTCATTTTTCCCTTTTATTTTACCACTTCCACTTCTTTTCCATTTGCCAGTCGGCTCTGGCCAGCGATGACCACGTCGTCGCCAGGCTGCACACCGCTCAGAATCTCATAGTTCGTTCCGAGGTGCTTGCCCAGTTCCACCTTGTTGTAAGAAACCTTGCCGTTCTTATAGACATAGACGTAGCGGTCGCCGGCACCAATCTGCTTGACGAGTGCCTCGTCGGGAACAACCACGTGGTTCTTGTCGCCAAAGTTGATGGTGGCACGGGCGAACATGCCGGGACGAACCTTCTGCTGTCCGTTGTTGATGGTCACCTCCACAGGGAACGTGTGGGTTGTCTGGTCAACAGTTGGATAGACAATGGTCACCTTGCCGTAGAAGGTCTCGCCTTCGTATGCATCCAGAGCGATGTCAACAGGCATGCCCCTGCTCACCAGTTTGTAATAGTCTTCAGAAATGTTGACCAGCAATTTCACAGGGTTCGTCTGCTCGATGGTCAAGATGGGCTGACCGCTGCCGTACATGTCGCCGCTGTCGTAGTTGCGAGCCGTCACCACACCGCTGATGGGTGAAACCAGTTGCGTGTTCTCAACCAATTGCTTCAACTGGGTGGAGAAGACATCCAACTGCATCTTGGCGTTGTCGTATTCAGCCTTGCTGGCACCACCAACCTGATAGAGTTGTGCCGTGCGGTTGAACTCAATCTTCTGGTTCTCCAACTGGAGTTTCAACTGCTGCAAGTTGCTGGCGTCGAGTTGAACAAGCACCTGCCCCTTACGCACGTTGTCACCCACCTCCACATAGATTTTCTCGATGCGGTAAGGGGTGTTCGGAGCGATGTTGTTCTTCACGTCACTCTCCACGGTAGCCGTGTAAGTCTCTGTCTGTGGAATGTCCTGGCTGGTAACCCTGGCAATCTTCACCTGCACCTTCTCCTCCTGAGTGGTGGCATCCTTCTCTTCACTCTTGTTGCCGCAAGCGACTGCCATCATGGCAAGGGCGGCAAGTGATAATGTCTTGATATATTTCATAATTTAAGTTTCGGGAGTTTGTCCCCCTTTGAAGTTAAAGAAGTTAGAGAAGTTATCGCTTCGCTCGAAGTTAAAGACGTATGTGATGCAGCCCCGCAATTGGTATCGTCTTTAACTTCTCTAACTTCTTTAACTTCGAGCGAAGCGATAACTTCCGAAAAGTTGAGTTTCATAATGCTTTCTTATTTCAAATACGTTTCCCGACCCAGCGTATAGTCAAGGTCAGCCTTGTTGGTTAAGTAATCGTAAATGCTCTGCACGTAGGTGAGTTCCGCCTGAGTCAGCGCCGTCTCGCTCTGGTTCAGTTCGAGGATGGTGCCACGCCCCACCTCATAGCGCTTGCCCGAAATCTGCACAGCCTTGTCCGCCTGCTTCACCGCTTCGGCATTGCTCTCCACCTGAGCGATGGTGCTCGCCATGTTCTGGCGATAACTCTCCGCAGCCATGCTGAGTTTCCGCTGCACGTCCAGACGAGAGTCCTCCAGTTGGGCAATCTGCACACGGTTGCTCCTCAGTTTCGTCCAGTTGTCGGCATGGAAGATGGGGATGTTGACGGCAAACGACATGGTGGCACTGTTCGAGTAACTGTAGCCAAAGACGTTCCAGTTGTTGTTGGCATAACTCTGGTACTGCCCCGAGATTTGAAACGCCACGGTCGGCATCAAGTTCGTCCTCAGCAACTTGCGGGTGCGTTCCAGCAGCGTCATGCTGTAATCCAACTGGCGAAGAGACGAGTTGTCGCCCAAGACCTCTTCGGCAGGAGGCAGAAACAGGCTCGATTCATAGCGGCTCAACGAATCGTCGATGGCGATATCGACATGAGGCGCGATGCCCATCAGCACCTTCAGTTGCAGCAGGGCGAGGTTCAGCCCCGTCTCGGCACTCACCACGCCCGACCTCATCGAACGCATCTGCACCTCGGCGCTGATTTTGTCATACTCGCTCACGCTGCCCACCCTGTACTTGCTGCTCACCACCTCGAAGTTCTCCTCCGACGTCCGATAACTTTCCCGCATCACGGCATAACTGTCCTGAGCCAGCAACGCGCCGTAGTACGCCTTCGTCACCTGATTGACGAGGTCAAGACGGCTGCCGCGCGCCTTCTCCCGAGCCAGCAGAATGTCCTCCTTGGTCAACCTCATGTTCTGATAGACCGCAGGGGCAAACAAAGGCAGATTGAGCGTCACAGCCCCCACAGCATTCAGCGTGCCATCGACCCCCATCTTGAACTTACCCATGCCCGTCACAATCTCCGCCACCTTCACATTGTCCGTCAGCGACATAGACGCATCCACCGTCGGCAGCAAAGCCTGCAACGCCAACCAGAAAGCCGCCGCACTCCAGTCACCCTCGTTGACAGATGGTGCCGGCATATAGCTATCGGCCGGAACAGAGATGACACGCCTACATCCCGACTCTTCAGGGGGGACTGTGGGGGACTCAGTCCACCTGACCATCACACCATGGCGATGCATGATGGCCAGTGTCATGTCGATGTAAGGCCGTGACACGATGTCGCCCATCAACTCCAGTTCCATTCCGCCTATGACCGGGGCAATCATCAGCAACGCGCTCACAAACTGCGAACTCACACCGGCAGGCATCGCCACATGCCCACCCCGCAAGCGCCGGCCGACGATGCGCAGCGGAGCGCATCCCTCGCCATCGACATAGGTGATGTCGGCACCCAGCGCGCGCAACGCGTCGACCAGCGGCGCGATGGGGCGCTCGCACAGTCGGCTGTCACCTGTGAGCGTCACCTCGCATCCCTGACGCGTG
>CALAVF010000083.1 GCA_937892315.1 uncultured Prevotellaceae bacterium
TCATGTGACGCATGTCTATATCGGGGAGGATATCCCGACAAAGGATCTGAAGGAAAAAGGGATCAATCGGGAAAGCTGCGCGGCCTTCATGGAGAGAATGCACGATGTCTATCGTGAAATGATCCGTCAGCACGAAGAAGGAAAAAGGTAATGTGAGGAACAGAAAAAGGCACCCCGTTTCCCAACGAGGTGCCCATGCTTGGTTTATTCTATGAAATGTATTACTTGATTTTCTGATAGCCGTATTTTGCCACGCTGCCCAGTTCTTCTTCGATGCGAATGAGTTGGTTGTACTTCGCCATGCGGTCGGTGCGTGACATGGAGCCTGTCTTGATTTGACCCGAATTGGTGGCAACAGCGATGTCGGCAATGGTGGTGTCCTCCGTCTCGCCCGAACGGTGAGAGGTGACGGTGGTGTAGCCGTGGCGGTGTGCCATCTCGATGGCGTCGAGTGTTTCGGAGAGTGAGCCAATCTGGTTCACCTTGATGAGAATAGAGTTGGCAGCCCCCATGGCGATACCTTTCTGCAGGAACTTCACGTTCGTCACGAAGAGGTCGTCGCCCACGAGTTGGCAGCGGTCGCCGATACGCTCGGTGAGTTTCACCCAGTTCTCCCAGTCGTTTTCGTCAAGACCGTCCTCGATGGAGTCGATAGGATAGGTCGTGATGAGGTGCTCGAGGAAGTCGATTTGCTCGTCGGCAGAGAGTTTCTTGCCGTTGGGGTCTTTCTGCTTGCCGTCCTTCAGTTGCTTGTAGTCGTAGTAGTATTGACCGTTCTCCACCACGGCGAACTCACTGGCAGCGCAGTCCATGGCAATCTTCACGTCCTTGCCCGGCTCAAGACCTGCTGCCTTGATGGCGTCGCAGATGATTTGCAGGGCATCCTCGATGCCGTCGAGTGCAGGAGCAAAACCGCCTTCGTCGCCCACAGCCGTGGAGAGACCACGTTTCTTCAGCAGTTTGGCCAAATTGTGGAACACTTCGGCACCCATGCGGATTGACTCTCGGATGGAAGTGGCACCCACGGGGCGAATCATGAACTCCTGGAAAGCGATAGGAGCGTCAGAGTGAGCACCGCCGTTGATGATGTTCATCATCGGAACGGGCAGTGTGTAAGCGTTGGCACCACCGATGTAGCGGTAGAGTGGCATGCCCAGTGCCTTGGCGGCAGCCTGAGCCGTGGCGAGCGACACGCCGAGAATGGCATTGGCACCCAGTTTGCTCTTGGTGGGCGTGCCGTCCAGCGCCAGCATCTTTTGGTCGATGGCACGCTGCTGGAACACATCGTCGCCCTTCAGTGCAGGGGCAATCACCTTGTTCACATTCTCCACTGCCTTCAGCACACCCTTCCCCAGATAGCGGCTCTTGTCGCCATCGCGCAGTTCCAGTGCCTCGTTTTCGCCAGTGCTGGCACCCGATGGTACAGCAGCACGCCCCAATACTCCATTTTCCAGCATTACGTCTACCTCTACAGTAGGGTTGCCACGAGAATCCAAAATCTCACGAGCAACAATCTTCTCAATCTTCATTTTTTTATTATTTTTTTAATAATGTATATTAACCGAGTGTTGCCACCCAGTTCTTGATTCTTTCGTCTGTCTTATCGTCTTCGTTCACTTCATCGAGCGGAAGTCCTACGAAAGCACCGTCTCTCACGGCGGTGGAGTCATCGTAACTATAGTCGTCAGTTGATACGCCTGTGCCGATGAATGTGGCACCCGTATCCTGCAACTCGTCGTAGAGCGTCCCCAAGGCATTGCAGAAGGTGTCGCCGTAACTGCTGGCATCGCCGCAAGCGAAGAGAGCCACTTGCTTGCCGCTCAGGTTGAGTCCCTTCAGCGTCTCGATAGCGTCAAACCAGTCATCCTGCAGGTCGCCGCACCCCCAGGTGGAACTGCCCAGCACAAGACGGTCATATTGACCGACAAGGTCGGCTGTCAGTTCTGATGCGTTATGTACATCTGTACTGTCTACACCCAGTGCTGTTGCGATACGGCCAGCAAGGGCTTCACAGGTTCCTGTCGTAGAACCAAAGAAAATTCCTGTCTTCATTTTTTCTCTTGATTTTAAGTTGTTTCCGTTTGCAAAGTTACGACAAAATCCCATGTGTGTCAATACACAAAAGTGGGTGTTTTCAATCTCGGAAGTGGCATGATTGAGTAGCCAAAAGTGAGTATCAAGGGTGGCTTGATACTCACTTTTCTGTATTCCGCCCGTCCGTTTTGCTGTTTCTGTGGAAGGGCGTTCCCTCTTTTTTCATATTACTCGTAATGCCGAATCCACACGTCGATGCCGTCGGCTTTGAGGAGATCGGAAGAGCGTCGTGTAGG
>CALAVF010000084.1 GCA_937892315.1 uncultured Prevotellaceae bacterium
GCTCCAGCGCTTCGATGGCGCGCCACTTGTTGTAGAACTCGCCGATGGGTTCCATACGGATGGCGGTGAGCACACGGTTTTTCTGTCCGATGGCACCCAACGCACTCGACAATGCCAGCGAGTTGATGACCGTGGCACACATGCCCATCTGGTCACCCTTCACACGGTCGAAGCCTTTGCCGGCTCCGCTCAGTCCTCGGAAGATGTTACCGCCACCGATGACGATGCCAATCTGCACTCCCATCTCTGCAATCTCTTTGATTTGCTGGGCATACTGGTTCAGTCGTTCCACATTGATGCCCTGTTTCTGCTCTCCTGCCAAACTCTCACCCGAAAGTTTGAGAAGAATACGCTTGAATTTTGCCATAAAATAACATTTTAGAGAATATGTGTGCAAAGGTACAAAATAAATTCGTACCTTTGCAACAAAGTAACAATTAAATCATCAAGAATTATGAAAACATTGGAGAAGATTTTTGCGGCAAAACTGCTGAACATTAAGGCTATCAAATTGCAGCCAGAGAACCCGTTCACATGGGCAAGCGGTTGGAAATCGCCGTTTTATTGCGATAACCGAAAGACTTTGAGTTATCCCGATTTGCGCAACTTCGTGAAGTTGGAGATTTGCCGCATCATTGAGGAGAACTTTCAGGAGGTAGATGCCATCGCAGGTGTGGCTACGGGTGCCATTCCACAGGGAGCATTGGTGGCTGATGCCCTGCACAAGCCTTTCGTATATGTACGCAGCAAACCGAAGGACCACGGGCTGGAAAACCTCATCGAAGGTGAGTTGAAGCCAGGCATGAAAGTGGTGGTGATTGAAGACCTTATCTCCACGGGCGGTTCATCGCTGAAGGCAGTCGAGGCCATCCGCAACAACGGTTGTGAGGTAATAGGCATGGTGGCAAGTTACACGTATGGTTTCGATGTGGCAAAGAAAGCCTTCGACGATGCCAAGGTGAAACTTATCACGCTGACCAACTACGAGGCTGTGTTGGATGTGGCATTGAAGACTGACTACATTACTGAGAATCAGATTCCTGTATTGAATGAATGGAGGGCTAACCCAAGCGAGTGGCAGAAGTAATATATAATTTATAATGTATAATTTATAATAACCATGCGGCTTGCAAGCACAGCGTTAGCCTTATTATAAATTATACATTTTATATTGAAAATAACGTGGCAAAATACGAAAGTCAAATCAAGCAAGTGCCGTACTCGCAGAGTGCGGTGTATGCCAAGGTTGCTGACTTGACCAACTTGGCAGTTATCAAGGAGCGTATTAACGACCCCAAAGTGCAGGAACAAATCCCTGCTGGCAAGATTGATGAAGTACGCAAGGCGATTGAGCAGATGGATTTTACGACCGATACGGTGAGCGGTCCCGCTGGGCCTATCGGCAACATCGCCGTGCAGATCGTGGAACGTGAACCTGAGAAATGTGTGAAGTTCGCTTCGACGAGTTCACCTGTCAGTTTCAAACTGTGGATTCAAGTGCTCCCTACCAGCGAGACCTCCAGCAAAATCAAGGTGACAATTGATGCCGATCTCAACTTCTTCATGAAGCAGATTCTGGAGAAGCCCCTCAAACACGGTGTGGACAAGTTTGCCGACATGCTGGCAATGATACCCTACGAATAAATGGAAAAACTTTGGACGAAGAACGTCTCCATGACGGAGGAGATAGAGAAGTTCACCGTGGGCAGAGACCGCGAGATGGACTTGTATCTGGCTAAGTATGATGTGCTTGGCTCGATGGCTCACATCACGATGTTGCAGTCGATTGACCTGCTGACAGCAGACGAGTTGAAGGTGCTCTTGAAGGAGTTGAAGTCCATCTATCGGCAGGCAGAGAAGGGCGAGTTTGTGATTGAGGAGGGTGTGGAAGACGTACACTCGCAGGTGGAGATGATGCTGACTCGCAAACTCGGCGACATCGGCAAGAAGATTCACTCGGGCAGAAGCCGCAACGACCAAATCGCTCTCGACGAACGCCTTTATCTTCGACGCACAATTCCCGATTTACAAAGCAAAATCAAAACTCTCATCTCCACCCTTGCCACTTTAGCCGAAAAGCACAAAGAAACACTCCTTACAGGCTATACACACATGCAGCATGCTCAACCCGTAACGCTTGCTCAACATTTGTGCGCATGGGCGTTTATGCTTGTTCGCGATAATTCTCGCCTTGAAGACGCATTAAAGCGCATTGATTTTTCTCCACTCGGTAGCGGTGCGCTTGCAGGCAGTGGCTTGCCGCTGAATCGCGAAATAGTTGCCGAAAAACTAGGCTTTGCAGGCGTTACGGATAATTCTCTCGACAGCGTTTCAGATAGGGATTATTGCATTGAGTTCACAAGTTGCTTTGCGCTGTTGATGTCGCATTTATCGAGAATGTGCGAAGAAGTGGTTTTGTGGAGTACCACAGAGTTCGGCTTTATCGATTTAAGCGAAAAGTGGTCAACAGGCAGCTCTATTATGCCGCAAAACAAGAATCCCGATTTTGCAGAACTTATCCGTGGGCGCACAGGAAAAGTATACGGCGATTTAATTTCTCTTCTTGTTATGGTCAAAGGCTTGCCGCTTGCATACGACAGAGATTTACAAGAAGACAAACAAAGCCTTTTTGAAGCATTTGATACCTGCTCTTCGTGTGTGTCTGTGTTTACAAAGATGATTGAAACAGCGACATTCAACACAGAGAAAATGGCAAAAAGCTGTGAGGGAGGATTTACGAACGCAACAGATTTAGCGGATTACCTGGTCAGAAAAGGTAAGATCGGAAGAGCGTCGTGTAGGGAAAGAGTGTAGAT
>CALAVF010000085.1 GCA_937892315.1 uncultured Prevotellaceae bacterium
AGGAAGAAGTCAACAAAATCATGGAAAAATAATGCATTTTGCAAACTGGAGTTGGCAAAACCACCCTTATTTATTTTAGTTTTTTTAACATATCGCACATATATAATAATAATTGTGAAAGAAAACTAAAAGGGGCAGAAAATAATTGTAAAAAATACATAAATTTCGTAACTTTGCCATCAGAAAGATGAAATAAGAAGAATAGTTACGGACTATTTTTCCGTCGCAAACACACTAAGAATTGATTGATTTGCGTTTGTTCAACGGGGTTCTTCAAGGAATGCTGTTTTGCAGAACCCCGGGGTTTCGAATGATTGTGATTTGCGGCTTAAATAGAAAGACAATATGGAAAAAACCCTGGTAATACTGAAGCCATGTGCCGTTCAGCGCGCAATCGTTGGTCAGGTGACCGCACGGTTCGAGCGTAAGGGGCTTCGACTGGCTGGCATGAAGATGATGCAGCTCAACGACGAAATCCTCAATGAACACTACGCACATCTGGCCAGCAAGCCTTTCTTTCAGCGCATCAAAAACTCCATGATGGCAGCCCCCGTAATCTGCTGCTGCTACGAAGGCGTTGACGCAGTTGAGACCGTCAGAGCCATGACCGGTTCGACCAACGCCCGCAAAGCACAGCCAGGAACCATCAGAGGAGATTTCGGTATGAGCTTCCAGGAAAACATCATCCACACCAGCGACTCACCGGAAAATGCGGTGGCTGAACTCAACCGATTCTTCAAGCCAGAGGAAATTTTCGATTACACTCCTGGCGTGTTCCAGTATCTCTACGCAAACGACGAGTATTAAGGAACTGTTTTCTATTTCCAAACCTACCTAAAAAACAAAAAACCTGTGAATTCAACAATTAAGAAAACTCTTGGTATCGCATTCCTGTCGATGGTTGCTGTGGGCGGTTTCGCTCAGGACCTTATTGCAAGACAGGCTCCTTCTGACAAGCGAATGAAGGATATCCACAACGTGAAACTGAACAATACTGCCGCTATTTCTGCAGACCTCAACAATCCTGCAGCAAATATATATACGGACTGGACTGATAATTTGAGAAGTTGCAGCGGCTCTGTGCCCTCCAACTACAGGATTGACCTCCGTGGTTTCTGTATGCCAACCCCCAGCCGTAAAATCAACTCTCCTTTCGGTCCTCGTTGGGGACGCCAGCATGAGGGTATGGACATCAAGGTCTATATCGGTGATACGATTCGTGCTGCATTTGACGGAAAGGTACGTATCTGCAAGTACAACGGCGGTGGCTATGGCTACTATATCGTGATTCGTCACCCCAATGGGCTGGAGACGCTTTATGGCCACTTGAGCAAGCAGATTGTGAAGAAAGACCAGATTGTACGTGCTGGAGAGCCTATTGGACTGGGTGGTAACACAGGTAAGTCAACTGGTTCTCACCTTCACTTTGAAACTCGAATGTTAGGTAAGCCAATTAATCCAGCCTTAATATTTGACTTTGTCAATCAAGATGTCACAGGAGATTATTTCGTGCTGAACGAATCTATCTCAAAAGAGAAGTTGGCTTCTGCCTCTTCACGTACCAATCGTATGGCTGTAAACAACACCAAGAAGGAAACGGTTGTGGCATCTGCCAATAACGAGAGAATTCCTGCACCTGCAGAAACAACGGCAACCAAGCAGGATGGCTCTGCACAGCCTGTGAAAGAAGAGCCCATCTCTTACTCAGTAAAGGCAGGCGATACCCTCTTCTCCATTGCTCGCAAGCATGGCACAACGGTAGAGAAACTTCGTCAACTGAACGGGCTCAAGGCGAATGCAGTGCTGAAGCAAGGACAAGTTATTCGTTGCTCATAATAGAAAATCAGAAATACAATATAATGTGCCAAGCAATCAGGAATGCTTGGCACATTGTTTTTTCATGGTCTTTTTTCTTTATAATTCGATAAAAAACACTACCTTTGCATCTAATTAGAACAAAGACCTTGGGACAATGCTCCCGAGGAATGTGATTGACTTATGGATACTCAGCAACAATTCAAGCAAGCGATGGTTGGCTGCCGCGACATCTTCAAGAAGAAATTGCACGATTATGGAGCAGCGTGGCGTATCATGCGACCATCGTCAGTGACGGACCAAATCTTCATCAAGGCAAACCGCATCCGCAGTTTGGAGGTGAAGGGTGTGTCATTGGTGGGTGAAGGTATTTACCCAGAGTTTCAGGCGATTGTCAACTATGGCATCGTGGGGCTCATTCAGTTGGAACTGGGATATGCAGAGACAGAAGACATCAGTGCGGAGAAGGCGATGGAGTATTATGACAAGTATGCTCAGACGGCTCTCGAACTGATGCTTCGCAAGAATCACGACTACGATGAGGCTTGGCGTTCCATGCGAGTGAGCAGTTACACCGACTTCATCTTGATGAAGTTGAACCGTACCAAGCAGATTGAAGGGCATGACGGGCAGACGCTCATCTCTGAAGGCATTGATGCCAACTATCTTGACATGATTAACTACTCCGTGTTCGGGCTTATTAAACTAGCAGAAGCAGGGAATGACTCAGAAGGTTAAGTCGATAGTGCTGTCGGTTGCTGTCAATACATGCCGTTTGCTGTTGGCTGCGACATTTATTTTCAGCGGTTTTGTGAAAGCCAACGACCCACTCGGTACGGTGTATAAACTGGAAGATTATGTCAGTACGATGGCTTGGTTCACATTGCCAGAGACGTTTCTGCTGGGATGTGCCGTCATTCTCGCTTTCTTCGAGTTCACGCTGGGTGTGTACACGCTGTTCGCTATCAGCAGGAAAAACACGTCACGCATCACGGTTGCCTTTATGGTGCTGATGACGCTGTTGACGGTTTATATAGCGATAGCCAGCCCTGTGTCTGACTGTGGGTGCTTTGGCGATGTCATCATCTTGAGCAATGAAGCGACACTGGCGAAGAACATCGTGCTTCTGGCGGCGGCGATTCTCGTTTGTCGCTATTATCGCTTGCTGGTCAACTTTGTTGGCTCAGGCATCAAGTGGCTGATTTCGTTGCTGACACTCTGCTTCATCATCGGGTATGCGGTGTACTGCATCATCAACCTGCCCGTGTTTGATTTCCGTCCTTATCAAGTGGGGGTGAATCTGCAAGAGTCGGTCGCAGGTGCATCGGAACAGTTGTTTGACGTGAAGATTATCTACGAGAAAGACGGAAAGACGCTGGAATTGACCGCTGAAGACGATGACCCTGACTCCACGTGGACATACGTGGAGACACGTAGAACACAGGTCGGCAAACAGCATCTCGCCACTGCTGATTTTTATGTGACGAATGCGAACGATGAGGACATCACGGAGGACATCCTTTTTGTGGATGGATACACGTTCCTGCTGATCATTCCCAACCTGATGGATGCTGACGAAGGGTGTATAGACAAGGTGAATGAACTGTATGACTATGCGAAGGAGCATGACATGGGTTTCTATTGCCTGACCGCTTCTGCCGACCAGCGTTCTCAGACGTATTGGAGCGACCACACAGGGGCAGAGTACGAGTATTCTATTGCTGACGAACGGATGCTGAAGACGGTGGTTCGTGCGAAACCTGGATTGGTCTTGTTGCGAGATGGCATAATCGTCAAGAAATGGAGTAATTACAACATGCCAGGTGAAGAGGAACTGGCGAACAAATACCTCTATCAGTTCAAGGAATAATATACGATACAAACATTCATATCAAGTTTAACTTATAAAAACAAGTATTATTATGGCAAAGAAAATTGTTGCTGGCAACTGGAAGATGAACAAGAATCTCCAGGAAGGTATCGAAC
>CALAVF010000086.1 GCA_937892315.1 uncultured Prevotellaceae bacterium
CGGGGATATATGCTAAAGTATGATTAACATCATCAAGCAACCTTTTACCACCATCATCTTCATCACTCGTTTCAACATTTCTCCCAAAATCTTTTGGAGGATAAGAAGAAAAAAGTGTATCTTTGCAGCGAGAAATGGAAAAGGCATGACAAAGAAGAAAGCGTTGAAGATCGACAGTAGCACACGAAGAGACTTATATGACAAATTCAGCGATTATGCTTTAGACTTGTCTAAATTGGTCTTCGGAGGTGTTATTTTAGCAGGCATTATGGGGTTGAACGTGAACACCAATTTGCTTTTCATATTGGGTGCGGTCACTGTGACCATATTGACTGTGACGGGATACATATTCATTGTTTTGAAACATAATAGCAGGAGGTGAAAACTATGGGATTAATTTATTTTCTTTCATTTTTTACGTTGGTAGCCGCGGGCGTATTGGCATGGGCATTGTGGCAACTTCATCATGTGAACGATAATTCAATAGAAGTGAGTTGACCTATTCCGACTCCGATATCTCCTCAGACAGTCTGGAGATACACTCTTGTTTCAGTTGCCGCATTGCTCAACGTGCCAATGATTTGCGTTCTGGGGCACAGGCACAACACCGTGCCCTTGATTGTCTGATACCACTCCTCCGTATCCTCAAAAGTGGTGTGACTCAGACCACTTTTGAGGCATCGAGGGGACATTTTGACACATCCCCTCCTTCCAAAAAACCATCATGCTTATCAATCCCCGCTCACTTCGTTTGTCCCTTTCCTCTCAACTTTTCTTCTGGAAAATTTGGAGGATAAGAAGAAAAAGATGTATCTTTGCAGTGAGAAAAGGGGAAATTAGTATGCTAAGTTTATGGACACAGAGGATGATTCCGAAGATTCAATCGTATCTGGCAGAGAAGCCTATTAGTAAGGCTTAGCTTTTTGGGTCGTGCTCAAGAGGGGATGAACGCCCGAATAGCGACGTGGACTTGCTGGTGACATTCGACAAGGATGCCCACCTCTCGCTGATGGGGTATGCTGGTTTGGTATGTGAACTGGAAGATCTTCTACATCGCAAGGTTGATCTGGTGGAGGATGGGATGTTGATGCCGTTTGCCATACAGAGTGCTGAAAAAGACAAAATCTTGATTTATGAGAGAGCCTGTTAGAGACTTGCCCCGTGTGGAACACATGTTGGAGGCAATAGATAACGCCCTTAGTTATACGGAAGGAGTGTCGAAAGAGCAGTTACTGTCGGACAAGATTCTTCTGCATGGCAAGAACAGACGATTCCTCATTGATAGGAATGTGTTGGGATAATCAACTTGCGGAAAAGGATTGGTAAATGCAGTTGTCAGTCCCTGAGAATTCTAGGGTGAAGTAAAACGAGGCGTTTCAAAAAGTCATATCCTCATGATTTGTTGCAAAGCAATCACTCCAATCTTTTCCTCAACAGTTCGGGGTCTCGCCTTGTATCCCAGATGTCTGCAATGTAAAGGACATTGTCTTTGATGGTGTAGATGACTTTGAAAAGGGGGTGAATGACCACGCTGCGGTAGGTGAAAATGGCATTGCTGAAATCACGCTCTTCAATGCCCATCAGAGGGTTGTTAGCCAAGAGATGCCTGTACAATTTCAAGTTGGAGTAGAACTTCTTGATGGTCTCTTTGCCATAAATGTCTGTGCTGCAAGAGAGTATATTGTCCAATGCACGTTCTGCCTGTAGGGTTGTCTCTACTCGCATAGCCAAGGATATTTTGCCTCCATACGGCAGAACATTTCTTCTGCCGGGAACGTGTTTCCGTTCAGAATTTCTTCTTGGGCAGCCAACAAACGGCTGTGCAGTTCCTCGTGCGTCGGCGTTGTCCCATGAGATGTGCATGCCAATTCCTCGTCAAGCCACTGGTTCAGATGGTCAATGGTCTCGATGGAGTTCACCTCGGTCAACACTCTCCGCACAAAGGATGCCTTCCGTGCCTCGACTTTCATTGTGGCTGTTGTCATAGATTCCGTCTTTTATTCATTTGCAAAGGTACGCTCTTTTCTCTTCTCTGCAAAGTTTTCAGACTAATTTCTTCTGTTCTGGGAGAAATATTCACAAAATGGGGGGAATGGTGCGAAAAGAAG
>CALAVF010000087.1 GCA_937892315.1 uncultured Prevotellaceae bacterium
GACTGGAGTTCATACGTGTGCTCTTCCGATCTGATGCAGGCACGAACTTGAGCACCTTGCCCGAACCGTCAAGGTAAGCGTCCCATGCAACGAGATACTGTTTCTTCTCCTCGTCGGTGGGGATGGTGATGCCATTCTCAGGCGATGCAGCCCCCGCCAGTTTCAGCCAAGGGAAGCCAGTCTTGAAGCATTCTAACTGTGCGTTGAGTTTCTCTTCAGAAATGCCCTTCTGAGCCAAAAAATCTTTGTCTTCTTGTGTAAGCATGGTTTCATTATTTTTAAGAATGTTGAAAAATTGCCCAAAGGTACAAATTTAATCTGAAAAAATGTGGAAAACGGAGATATTTTTCTGTTCTTGGGGCAAAAAAGCATTTTTTAACGATTTGCAAATACGGGCATCGCCAAAAAAGTGTAACTTTGCAAGTCGAAAAAAGAACGCTCATGGGTGAAATTGCAACTATCAGAGAAGATGAGAAGCAGGAGTTCTTTTCTGCCTTCCGTAAATTGCAGGGGTTGGTGGCTGATGTGCTCAACCCTGATGACTTCCGCAAAATCAAAGAAAATCTGTTGTGTGCAGTCAAGACCGACCTGCTGCACCGTGACCAGTTTGGGCTGAATCCAATCTTGTTCGATTTGCAAACCGCCATCATCACGGCCGAAGAGATTGGCGTGAACAGGGCTTCCATCGTGAGCATCCTGATGCACGACTGCGTGTCGATTGGGGTGATTGACGTGGAGTATGTGAAACGGGAGTTTGGCGAGGATGTGGCAAAAATCATCAACGGACTCTTGCGAGTGAACGAACTATATGCCAAGAATCCGTCCATCGAGACAGAGAACTTCCGCGATTTGCTGCTGTCGTTTGCCGAAGACATGCGAGTGATTTTCATCATCATTGCCGACCGTGTGAACCTGATGCGTCAAATCAAGGACAAGGGCACAGAGGAAGAACGGAAACGGGTGGCAACGGAGGCTGCCCATCTGTATGCTCCGCTGGCACACAAACTGGGTCTTTACCTCATCAAGCGAGAACTGGAAGACCTGTCGCTCAAATACTTAGAGTCGGATGTTTTCTACATGATAAAGGAGAAACTGAGTGCCACCCGGGCGGCTCGCGACCTCTATATCGCCAACTTTATCGGACCGATTGAGGAGAAGTTGAAAGCGGCAGGGCTGAAGTTCCACATCAAGGGACGCACAAAGTCCATCCACTCCATCTGGCAGAAGATGAAGAAGCAGAAATGCAAATTCGAGGGCATCTACGACCTCTTTGCCATCCGCGTGATTCTCGACTCGGAACTGGAGAAGGAAAAGCAAGACTGTTGGCAGGTGTTCTCGATTGTCACCGACATGTATCGCCCGAATCCGAAACGACTGAGGGACTGGCTGAGTGTGCCGAAGTCGAATGGTTATGAGTCGCTGCACATCACGGTGATGGGGCCAGAAGGAAAGTGGGTGGAGATTCAGATTCGCACCGAACGGATGGACGAGATTGCCGAACGCGGTTTGGCTGCCCATTGGCGATACAAAGGGGTGAAGGATAGCGGCAGCAAACTGGAGGACTGGCTGAAGGACATCCGTGTAGCACTGGAAAATCAGACGACGACAGACGAACAACTGGTGGATCAGTTCAAGGTGGACCTCTACAGCGACGAGGGGTTTGGGTTCACGCCGAAGGGCGACCTCTTCAAGTTGCCGAAAGGGGCGACGGTGCTTGACTTCGCCTTCCAGATTCATACGAACGTGGGTTGCCACTGTGTGGGTGGAAAAGTGAATGGCAAAAACGTCCATATCCGAACGAAGTTGCAGAGTGGCGACCAGGTGGAAATCCTCACATCGCCCAAACAGCAGCCGAAGCGTGACTGGCTGAACATCGCCATCACGTCGAAGGCAAGAAGCAAGATTCGTCAGTCGCTCACCGAGCAGGAGATGAAGGTATCTACTTTTGCGAAGGAGACGTTGGAACGAAAGTTCAAGAACAAAAAGATTGAGCCGGACGAATCGACCATGATGCGACTCATCAAGAAACTGGGTTACAAGCATGTGACGGAATTTTACAAGGCGATTGCCGAGGAAATTCTGGATGTGAACACGGTGATTGAGCAGTATCTGGATTTGCAGGAGCGGGATGCCAATCCGAATGCTTACTCTACGGAGCAACGAAGTGCCGATGGCTATGAGATGGCGCAGGACGACCGCACCCAAGGTGGAACGGATGTGCTGGTGCTCGACAATAATCTGAAAGGGGTAGAGTACAGCCTTGCAAAATGCTGCAACCCGATTTATGGAGATGACGTGTTTGGTTTTGTCACCGTGAACCGCGGCATCAAGGTGCATCGCAAGGATTGTCCTAACGCACTTCGTCTGCAAGACCGCATGGGCTATCGTGTGCTTCGTGCCCGTTGGGCAGGGAAGGGCGGTAAGCAGTACCCCGTCACGCTGCACGTGGTGGGTCACGACGATATTGGCATCGTGAACAACATCACCTCTATTATCAATAAGGAAAAGAATGTGATGCTCCGTGGCATCAGCATCCAGTCGTCAGAAGACGGACTTTTCGCCGGCACGTTGACGGTGATGATTGACGACCAGAACCAGTTGGCACAGTTGATTAAGAAGATCGCCACGGTGAAGGGCGTGAAGAATGTGGCACGGTGAGAATTGACAATTGATAATTGGGAATTGACATGCGGACAACACTCATCCTCGTCGGAAAGACCGTCAACAAGCATTTTGTCGAACTGATTGACGATTATGCTGCTCGTGTGAAGCACTACATGGGCTTTGACATCATCACCATTCCCGAACTGAAAAACACGAAGAATCTCTCCATCGACCAGCAGAAGCAGCAGGAAGGTGAACTGATTCTTCGTCAGTTGCAGGCAGGTGATCACGTGGTGCTGCTGGACGAACATGGCAAGGAGTTTCGCAGCATCGACTTTTCCAAATATATGGAGCAGAAGATGCAGACGGTCGGCAAGCGGTTGGTTTTCATCATCGGTGGTCCCTATGGCTTCTCTCCCGATGTCTATGCCAAAGCCAACGAAAAACTCTCCCTCTCCAAGATGACCTTTTCCCACCAGATGATTCGCCTCATCTTCATCGAA
>CALAVF010000088.1 GCA_937892315.1 uncultured Prevotellaceae bacterium
TGGGAAACCACCATGAACCCTGCCACTCGCCTGTTGAAGCAGGTGACCATCGACGATGCAGCGGAAGCGGACTACACGTTCTCCATGCTGATGGGTGAAGATGTGGCTCCTCGCCGTGAATTCATCGAGCGGAACGCCACTTACGCCAACATTGACGCATAAGAAATGCGACATGTAAGGTCCAACGGCACTTACATTTCACATTCGCATCCATCAAGATATTTCATTCAATTCTTACATATATTCTCGTGCCGACCAACCAGAAGTGATTCTTACCGAGTCGGCACATCTTTTTAGAAAAAAAATGGAATGAAAGAAACAAACGGCTCTGATGGCAAACAAAAAAGGAGGGAAACGAAACCGTTTCCCTCCTTCTCATATCGTATATTAAAACCATTTATCAAAATGTAATCGTCGCCCCTGGCTCTATCACGTTGTTCTTGGTGGTAATCTCCGTGAGTTGGCGGAGTGTCTCCTTCGAGCGTTTGTAAGTTGGCGAAGTCTCCACCATGCTGATGACATCCTCATTATCAAGGTCTTCTTCCTTGAAGATGTAACTGTAAAGAGGACGGCGGATGGTGCGACGGTTCTTCTCTGGACCATAGATGCGTTCGCGACGGCTGGCACGCTCGGCTGCAGCCTCTGCCTCTTCAGCATCACGCTGCTGCTGTTCTTTGTCGCGAGCCAACAGGCGACTGCCCAATTCGTCGGAGTCAATATCTTCCACACCGAAACCTGTGGCAAGAATGGTAATCTTCACCTGATCGGTCAGAGACGGGTCAACAGAAAGTCCCCACTTGGTCTCCACATCCTCTGTCTTAATCTTCTCCATGAACTCGTGTACTTCGTTCATCTCGTCCATCATGAGGGCGCTGTTGCCATCGCCAGCCTCATCAGGAACAGAAATACGGAGAAGAATCTTGTTGGCACGATAAATGTCGTTGTTATTCAGCAAAGGCGAGTTGAGCGCATCGTTAATACCCTTGGTCACACGACCTTCTCCAGAACCATAACCCGTACTCATAATCGCAACGCCACCATCCTTCAAGACGGTGCTGACATCGTTGAAGTCAAGGTTGATGATGCCGTGCATGGTGATAATCTCTGCGATAGAACGTGCTGCATTGCAGAGTGTATCGTCTGCCTTGGCAAACGCCTTGATGACCGTGAAATCCTGATAAATTTCACGCAGACGCTCATTGTTGATAACCAGCAGGGCATCCACGTTCTTGCTCATCTCTTCCACGCCATCGAGTGCCTGATCTATCTTCTTGTTGCCTTCCCAACGGAATGGAATGGTCACGATACCCACCGTGAGGATGCCCATATCCTTTGCCGTTTTGGCAATCAGTGGAGCGGCACCAGTACCAGTACCACCACCCATACCAGCAGTGATGAACGCCATTTTGGTGCCATCGGACAACATGCTCTTCACGGCATCGATAGACTCTTCTGTTGCCTTACGAGCACGGTCGGGACGATTACCTGCACCAAGCCCCTCACTGCCCAACTGAATCTTCTCAGGAACAGGAGAATCCTGCAATGCCTTATTGTCTGTGTTGCATACCACGAAGGTCACATCGTGAATACCCTCATTGTACATGTGGTTGACAGCGTTGCTACCGCCGCCACCAACACCTATCACCTTTATAATGCTTGTGGTGCCTTTCGCAAAGTTGAAAACACCAATATCTTCAGTTTCTGCCATAATCGTATCGAGTTTTAATTATTTTTCTTCGTCAACAATATCAGAGAGAGTCTTCTTGAAACGCCCCCATACGCTGTTTTCTTTCTTTGCCTTGTTCACCATGTCGGTCAAATCTTCCACTGACTTCTTGAGCATTTCGGCCAAATCGGCACCTTCCTTGAGGCTCTGCTTGAACTTATCCTTGCCCTCCAAAGCCTTGGCTGCCTTCTCATATTTCTCTCCAATCGCCTCGTCAAGAATATTGAGAGACAAATCTTGAGCATTCTGGCGGACTTTCTTGTCGCTACCATATTTGTCCAACTCAACGATTTGCTTCTGTACTTTGTCGTATGCTGAACGGATGTCAGCCTTTACGGAATCGAAAGTCGTTGCATCCAATGCTTCTGCTGCGGCAGCGGCTTCGGCTTCTTTTTGGCGTCTGATACGCTCATCTTCCTTCATCTGCTGGTCAAACATGTCCAGATTGCCACTGAAAGCGTCACCTCCACATGGCACCGTGCCTGCAAGAAGAAGGGAAACAATGGTATTCGCCTGTCCATTGTCAAGGATAATGCCAGAAGCATTGGAGGTCTTCACCACCATCTGGTTAACATTCTTAGCAATACGTACTTTATCAATCTTGGTAGTATTGACAAATGCCTTGACAATATGCTTCATGTTGCTACCGCCACCTGTCAAGACAATGCCTGCCAGCAATTTCCCACTATAATTGGAATTGACAATCTGGGTGCTGACATTGGCAATGATTTCACCCATGCGAGCCTCAATGACATTCTTGATAAGAGAAATATCTATCTGACGTCCATCAGTCGTGGTATACATCTGAGAATCAGACTCCTCTGCGGCATCAACATCTTGACACGCATCACCATATTTGAGTTTCAAATCTTCTGTCTCTGCCTCATCAATGGGAAGGGTTGACAAATCCTTGTTGATGTTGTTGCTCCCCAGAGGTATCGTGACAAGATAGCGTACAATATTGTTCTTATACACTACCAAGGTTGTCGTATCAGCACCCAAATCCACCAACGCACAACCAGAACGCTTCTCCGCATCTGTCAGAACATTGTTTGCCAACTGCAAAGGAGATATTAACTCTTCTACAATATCCACATTGGTATTGGCAAACACGGTTTCGATATTGGCACGAAGATTGTGCTTGGCAATCACATCCAGGAACTCGCCTTCGATGTTCGTACCCATCACACCAACAGGATCCGCAATGCTACTTGAGTCCACGACAAACTCTTGTGGATAATTTTCCAACACCTCATAGTCACTGAAAGGAATCTCGTAACTCTCTTGACGAATGGCATCGATAGCCTCATTCGTAATATAACTCTGAGTGAGCAAGTTACGCTTGATCACACACTTGTAGGAACGTACAGATTGACCGCCAAGACCAACGTAAGCACGGGTAACCTTCGTCTTCAGCACGGACTCCAACTTCGAAATGATGCTGTTGACACTCTGATAGGTCTTTTCTATATTATAGACAACACCACGCTTCACGCATCCTGCGGTTTTTTCTTCCGCATACGCAAGGATTTGCATCGTTCCATCCTTTTTCTTACCTGCGATACCTGAAATCTTGGAAGAACCAAGTTCTATCGCTACAATGAAATCTTTGTCTGTAATAGTCATATATTGTTTCTTATTTTATTCTTATTAAATACGGGCTCGCATCCTATCAATTTTTGCCAGAACGCTTCGTACAAATAATCTGATTGTCATATTCGAGATCAACCCTTGCATACTTCTCCCACCCCACGGTTCCTATGGCTTTCTCGTAGAAAATCTTCAACTTATGAAGTTTCTTCTGGTAATCATCAATTGAGCCGAGGTAAATAATGTTGTTACCAATGCGTGGCACAAGTTCTATCACCGGCTCTCCCTTCCTGTCCTTCTGCACATAAATCTGCTCTATCTGGTTGTTCCAGAAAGCATCGGTTTGCAAATATTGCCCAAAATCTGCCAATCGAGTACTGGCATATTTGTTGTCAATCTTGCCAGATGCCGTAACAAGGTTGATGGCATAATTACGCCCCGGGATGATATTACCTTGAGCATCCACAAAATAGCCATCTCGTCCTTCAGGAACGACGAACATAACCGGCACTCTTTGTTCCACCTGTATGCATAGTTTTCCATTAGAGGACTTGTAGCACTCCACATCTGACACAAACTCGTTGCTCCGAACGGTTTCTTCAATTCTTTTTGTGTCCACATCCTTCATCAGCATCCCCTTCGGATAAACGTGTGCATTTTTCAGCATGTCTTCCACCTCCTTCTCATCTACGAACTTTGACGAATCGCTTTGCTTTACCCTCAACTCTACCGTTGTACATTTTTCGTCTTCGTCTGGTCCGGATAAAAAGAGCATAGCATAAGCCACGTACATCACAACTCCCAGAAAGAGTAGTGACACCAATGTGATTTTTAAGATTTTTCCTGCTTTCACCTTTTTTATCTGATTAAATGTTAATGTGTTCCAGTCCAAAGATGTTTCTACAAAAGTCCCGTTAACCTTCAGCAGAAAGAATTTCTGTCATCTGAGGCACGAAGTTTTCTATATCGCCTGCACCCAAAGACATCAAGACGTCAAAATCACGCTTTCTGACCACGTCAAGGATATCCTCTTTATGGATGAGATGTTTCTCTATGCCTGGACGAAGGTTATTGCATATCAACTCGCTCGTCACGCCAGGAATCGGTAACTCACGAGCAGGATAAATATCACACAAATACACCGTGTCAAGCAGAGAGAGGGCATCCGCAAACTCTTTGTAGAAATCGCGTGTACGAGTGTAGAGATGAGGCTGAAAAATCGCAGCAATCTTCTTGTCCTGATACAACTCACGAACCGATTTCACGCTCTGCTCAATTTCGTTGGGATGATGGGCATAATCGCTAAGAAACACCACCTTATCGGTCTTCACCTTGAAATCGAAACGACGATCAACCCCTCTAAAACTTTTCATTCCTGTCCGAAGTTCCTCCTCTGTCACACCATTCAACAGGGCAAGTGCCATCGCCGCAATACCATTCTCGATATTGATGCTTACAGGCACACCCAGTTGTATATCCTTCACAATACCATTCGGATG
This sequence comes from uncultured Prevotellaceae bacterium, assembly GCA_937892315.1. The sequence continues at coordinate 4,816 of CALAVF010000088.1, forward strand.
CACAAAGTCAAACACAATTTCACCCCCTCCTATACGTATATTCTCGGCATGGAAATCGCCCTCCGTTCTGGCATAGTCATACACCTTCACACCCTCCTGTGCATCGGCTTTCATCTCCAGTCCCTTATGAATAATCAAGGCTCCACCTGGCTGAATGAGCGTTGTGTACTTACGGAAACTTTCCAAATAAGCCTCTTTCGTCCCGTAGATGTCCAAATGGTCAGGGTCTGTTGCCGTAATGACTGTCATATAGGGACGAAGCCAGTGGAACGAGCGGTCAAACTCATCCGCCTCAATCACCACATAATCACTATCTGAAAGGATGTAGTTTGTTCCATAGTTTTTCGAAATGCCACCTAAAAAGGCATTGCAATCCACATGACTCTGGTGCAACAGATGTGCAGCCATCGTGGATGTAGTGGTCTTGCCGTGCGTTCCAGCCACACACAAACCTTTATGCGACTGAGTGAGGAATCCTAACACTTGGGCACGTTTCTGAATTTCAAAACCCTGTTCGTGGAAATAGACAAATTCCTTATGTTCAGCAGGAATAGCAGGGGTGTACACCACCAAAGTGCTTTCTTTCTGCTTGAAGCATTCGTCTATCATGTCCACATTCTCCTCATAATGAATCTTCGCACCTTCCTCTATCAGTTTTTCCGTCAAATCGCTTGGAGTCTTGTCATATCCCCCCACGTTATATCCTTTGGTGAGGAAATAACGCACCAACGCACTCATACCAATGCCACCTGCGCCAATGAAATAAACTGATTTTATATCTTTCGTCTGCATCACTTTCAAAAATCTCTTTTAGGAGCCTTGCTCCGAATTTCTATCTCCTATCGCTAACTTGTACACTTCCTCAGCAATCACATCTGCCGAGTTCTGAAAAGCCAACTTTTTCACATTCTCACTCAACGCTGCAAGTTTCTGATCGTCCACCACTGTTGCCAAGGCGATACCGACCAACGTACCCTTCGCATCTTTATCAGCCACAAAAATGGCTGCATCCTTTGTCGAAAGAGCAAGAGCATTCTTTGTCTGATGGTCTTCTGCCACATTTGGGGAGGGCACCAAGATACAAGGCTTACCTAACAGGCAAAGTTCGGAGATTGAACTTGCCCCAGCACGACTCACCACGATATCTGCTGCCGCATAGGCATTATCCATACTGCTAATGAAGTCCATCACCTTCAGGTTTTCCAATGGCTCCACCTGACTTAATGTTTCAGCAATGCTTTCACTGTAGTACTTACCCGTCTGCCAAATAAACTGCACGTCACTCTGACGAATCTCCTCCAGATGAGCCAAAACACTCTCGTTCACGGTTCTAGCACCAAGGCTACCGCCAATGATGAGCGCCGTCTTCTTGTCTGGATTCAATCCGAAACTCCTGCGAGCCTCTTCTTTCGAGATGGTTGTCTCAAGCAAGTTTTGGCGAACGGGATTGCCTGTCATGACAATCTTGTCAGCAGGGAAAAAACGTTCCATGCCACTATATGCGACACATACCTTTTGGGCTTTTTTCGCCAACGATTTATTCGTTACACCCGCATACGAGTTTTGTTCTTGAATCAAGCAAGGAATGCCCATTGAGTAAGCCGCGTTCAACGTCGGAGCCGATGCATAACCTCCCACCCCAACTGCCACCTGAGGCTTGAAGTTACGGATAATCTCCTTCACCATCTTCTTGCTCTTCAGAAAATCCAACATCACACCAATATTCTTAGGACTCCACAACGGGCGGATCAGTCCACGGACAGGAAGTCCCTCAATCTTGTAACCCGCAGCAGGCACACGCTGCATCTCCATACGACCAAGAGCACCCACAAACAGGATTTCCGCTTCTGGATGTTGCTTCTTTATGGCATTAGCAATAGAAACAGCTGGGAAAATGTGCCCACCTGTTCCGCCACCACTTACAATCACTCTTAAAGGTCTATTTTGTTCCATTTTTACATCTTTCCCCTTTTAGGGGAATCTTTTGATGGCAAAGATACAAATAATTAGCGGATTATCAACAAAAAACGCAACAAATCACCACTTAAAACCACAAAAAAGAGCACTCGTCCCCCGTTTTGACCTCAAGACATCGAACCGTCTGTATAGTACTCGCTCGTTTCGCCGTTAAGAGCCGCCTCTACCAGAGGGGCTTTTTGTTCTTTTTTCTCGGCGTAACGGCTGACGCTAAGAATGACGCCAATATAAAAACTGGTGATGAGGATGGAAGTTCCTCCTTTGCTAATCAGCGGCAACGTCTGTCCCGTCACGGGGAAAAGACCCACCGCCACGCTCATGTTGACAAACGCCTGCAACACCATCATGATGCCAAATCCCAAGACCAAATAGGCGGGGAAAAAACTCGGACATCGTTGAGCGATTCTACCCACACGAATGAGCAGAACCAAATAGAGAAACGCCACAAAAAATGCACCAGCAATGCCCATTTCCTCCACGATAATGGCATAAATGAAGTCTGACTCGGCATGTTGAAGGAAGTCTCTCTGGATAGAGTTCCCCGGGCCTAAACCAATCAAGTCAGAATTGGCAATTGCAATAGAAGCATACGTCGTTTGAGAATTTTTGTCATTAAGCAGGATCTGTGTATCCGTCTTATGCGGGTTTTGTTTTGCCATTTCGTCGGTATTCCCTATTTTCCTGAGAATACGTTGCTTAACAGTAACGACACGCTTACATCCTGGTATCTCTTTCAAGGTACTATCAGGCACAGCAAATGACGTCGCCACAAAGAATGCACCAATGCCGAAGATCGTCATCAAGCCTTTGAACATCAAATCCTTCGGTACCTGTCCAATGAACATCATCACAACGACAACAAAGAACAACATCAAGGCTGTCGATACATTGTCAAGGAAAATGAGTCCACAAATCAACAACGCAGCACCACCCACAATCGCAAAAGCCAAATAACGCTTCCCCTTGATGGCACCTACCACCTTCCGTTTATTGCCTTTCAACATCTCCTCCTTTTCCGTCTGGGTCTTAGCAAGCACAACCGCCGTGGTCATCAGCAATGCCGCCTTTGCTATCTCAGAAGGCTGGAAACTGATAGAGCCGATGCTCACCCAACGGTGCGTTTCATTGATGTTGCTACCACCGCCAAGCACCGCAGTATAGAGCAGCAGGATGATGGCCATAGGAAGCAGCAAGAACGGGAACAACATGAACCATTTGCAGGGGATGCGATGCACAAAGAGAATGACAATCAGCCCCAGCAACAAAAATCCTGCCTGACTCACCATCGGTCCCCAATGGTGTCCTCCCTCAAACGTCAATCGGCTTGACGCACTATACACCTCGACAAGCGAAATCATGCAGAGGAAGAAGTATATCATCCACACTCCCTTATCACCTTTGAACAGGTTTCCTCCAAATAAATCTTTCACAAATGTTCCCATATCTTTCTTTTCTTGATCAATTTACCCTTGGTTGTTCGCTGTCAGCGAATATTTATTCCATGACAATGAACAATTATTCAATGTCAATGAACAAATATTCAATGTCAGTGAACGACTTCTCTCCTTCCTATCCTTCTCTCGCCCTTCTTACAAGTTCTTCACACACGCTTTGAACTGCTCGCCTCTATCCTCCATATTCTTGAACAAATCGAAACTTGCGCAACAAGGGCTCAACAGCACGGTACTTCCAGGTTTTGCCATCTTAAAGCATTCATCCACGCAGTCCTTCATGCTCTTCACGTCGGCAATGGGAATACCAAAGCCATCAAATGCCGCATGGAGTTTCGAATTGTCCACGCCCAAGAAGACCAAGCCGATGCACTTTTCTTTCACCAAGTCGAAAATCTCAGAGTAGTCATTACCTTTGTCTTTACCGCCAAGAATCAGCACAGTCGGTGTTCTCATGCTGTCAAGGGCATACCAACAAGCATTCACATTGGTCGCTTTCGAGTCATTGATAAACTCCACGCCACGCACTCTTCCCGCCTTCTCCAGACGATGCTCAACACCCTCGAACGTCTTCAGCCCTTCACGAATCTGCTCATTGCTGACACCCGCCAAGTCTGCCGTGATACCCGCAGCAAGCGAGTTGTACAGGTTGTGTTTCCCTCGCAAAGCCAACTCTTCCTGCTCCATGTTGAATGGCGTAGGACCCTCGATAACATACTCATCCGAATCAACATAACCTATCACGCTGTCGCTCTTGAACTCACTAAACGGACAGAGTTTTGCCTTAATGTTATACTTCTTCAGTTCTGCCGTCACAATGGGGTCGTCATTCCAGAACACGAAGGCATCGTCGGCTGTCTGATTCTGAATGATACGCATTTTCGAATCTACATAGTTCTGCATCTTGAAATCATAGCGGTCGAGATGGTCGGGCGTAATGTTCATCAAGACGGCAATATCCGCCTTGAAATCGTACATGTTGTCCAACTGGAAACTGCTCAGTTCTATCACATAGTAGTCAAAGTTTTTCTCTGCCACCTGCAATGCAAGACTGCTGCCGATATTGCCAGCCAAACCCACGTTATAACCCGCATTTTTCAAGATATGATAAATCAACGATGTCGTAGTCGTCTTACCATTACTACCTGTGATACAAATCATCTTTGCATGAGTGTACCTTCCTGCAAACTCAATTTCAGAAATGATGGGAATCTTCTTCTCCTTGATTTTCAAAATTATCGGAGCATTCTCAGGTATACCGGGACTTTTGATGACCTCATCCGCATTCAGGATAAGTTCCTCGGTATGTTGCCCTTCCTCCCAAACAATTTCATGGTTGTTCAACAGGTCTTTATACTTGTCCTTAATTTTTGACATGTCACTGACAAACACGTCAAAGCCTTCTTTCTTAGCCAACACTGCGGCTCCAGCACCACTTTCAGCAGCACCCAATACGACGATTCTCTTCATCTTGTTAATCTCCCTATTTATCTTATCTTCAATGTAATAATTGTGATTGCGGCAAGCAAGATGGTAACAATCCAAAATCTCGTCGTAATCATCGATTCAAAAAGCAATCCTTTTGGCCTCTTAATGAGATACTTAACGCCATCTTCCATCTTGTGGCGATAATGGTCATGGAAAGGAGCACGTTTGAACACTCTCCACTTCTCACCCCGCTTATTGCCTCTCTTGGCGTATGCCAACTGGAGCATCACAGAGAGGCTTTCCATCAAGAAAATTCCACACAAAATGGGCAGCAACAATTCCTTGTGAATAATGACGGCTGTCACCGCAATCACTCCACCAATAGCCAAACTTCCCGTATCGCCCATGAACACCTTGGCGGGATAGGCATTGTACCACAAGAAACCGACCAAAGCACCCACAAAAGCACACAAGAACACGACCACTTCTCCCGACCCAGGTATGTACATGACATTCAAGTAACTGGCAAACTGGATGTGTCCGCTGACGTATGCCAAAATTCCGAGTGTCACCCCTATGATGGCAGAGTTTCCTGCACACATTCCATCCATGCCGTCATTGAGATTTGCCCCGTTACTGACTGCCGAAATGACAAAAGTCGTAACCAACACAAACAGAATCCAGCCACAGGCTCGCTTGGTTTTACCGTCTTTTACGAAACTGAAAACCTCATAATAATCAGCATTATTGCTTTTGAAAAACGGGACCGTCGTGACCGTGCTCTTTCGAGCCTCACTCTTATGATACACAACCACCTTATCGCCAATTTCACGTTCTACGTTCTCACGCACAACCGCATCCGGACTCAACCACAGAGTCAAACCAATCACGATGCCAAACACAAACTGTGCCAACAATTTCAACTTGGGAGGAAGACCATCCTTGTTGCCTCTCAACTTGATTAAATCGTCTAAGAAGCCTATCGCCCCAAAGAATGCTATCGTGATGATTAACAGCACCATATACACGTTGCTCAACTTTCCCATCAAGAGAGCAGGAAGGAGCACGGCTGCAAGTATCACCACGCCACCCATCGAAGGCACACCCTTCTTTTGCACACCATACGGGTCGATGGCGGCATCTCTTGCCTCTTCAATATGCTTCTTCTTCCTCATATATTTGATGAAGTACTCACCTGCCACCATCGAGATAATCAGCGACAAAATCAATGAGGATAACGCTCTGAAAGACACATAACTGAACATTCCTGCACCTGGAATGTCAAGGCTGTCTAAATATTGGAACAGATTGTATAACATATTCTCTTTCTACGATGGTTCTTGATTCACAACTGACAACTCTCAAAAGCAGGCTCTCACTTCTTCCTTATCATCAAAATGATGTTTCACACCCTTCACATCTTGGTAATCCTCATGCCCCTTACCGGCAATGAGAATCACATCACCCTTCTGAGCAATCATGCAAGCGGTCTTGATGGCCTGACGACGGTCAACAATGGCAATGACTTTCTTCATCTGCTCATCATCCAACCCTGCCAACATATCATTAATGATGTCTTGTGGTTCTTCAAAACGAGGATTATCACTCGTAATGATGACTTTATCGCTCTGTTTTACAGCCTCTTTCGCCATGAGCGGACGCTTGCCTTTATCACGATTTCCACCTGCTCCACACACCGTGATTATCTGTCCCTTACCTTCCAGCACCCCATGTATGGCATTCAGCACATTTTCGAGGGCATCAGGCGTGTGTGCATAATCTACAATGGCCGTATAACCTGATGGAGAACGCAGAGCCTCAAACCGCCCGTTCACAGGCTTCATGGCACTCAACGCCACCAACACTTCCTGTTCCTCTTTCCCCAACATGATGGCAGCACCATACACAGCCAGCAGATTGCTCACATTGAACTTCCCGATAAACTGCACACCAACTTCTTTCCCGTTGATTTCGAGATACATACCTTCAAAATGGCATTCAATAATCTTTGCCCTGAAGTCAGCAGGACTCTGCACCGAATAGGTCTTCACCACCGCCTTGGTATTCTGCACCATCACCATACCGTTCTTATCGTCCACGTTGGTGATGGCAAAGGCTGTCGCAGGGAGGTTATCAAAGAAGAGTTTTTTGGCCTTGATATAGTTCTCAAAGGTCTTATGATAATCCAAATGGTCACGTGTAATATTCGTAAACAAGCCACCCGCAAATTTCAGCCCTCCAATTCGGTTCTGCACAATGCTGTGGCTGCTCACCTCCATGAAGGCATACTCACATCCAGCCTCAACCATGTGTGCCAACAAAGCATTCAAGGTAATGGGGTCTGGCGTCGTGTGCTCTGTCGGAATGGCCTCTCCATCCACATAGTTGCACACCGTTGACAACAACCCCGCTTTATGCCCCATCTTTCGGAACATCTCGTAGAGTACGGTCGCAATGGTTGTTTTGCCATTCGTTCCTGTCACGCCCACCAGTTTCAAGCGGCTTGTCGGGTCGCCATAGAAGGTTGTAGCAACCTCGCCAACCACTTGTTCTGTATTCTCCACTCGAACGTATGTGACTTGCCCGTTAGTTTCCTCTGGAATCGTCTCGCATAATACGGCTACAGCACCCAACTCCAAAGCCTTCCCGATGTATTGATGGCCATCAGCAACAGTTCCTCTTATCGCAATAAAGAGATGACCTTCAGCCACTTGGCGAGAATCAATCTGCACGCCACAAATATCACGCTCCAAATCGCCTTTGACTTCAAGGACGTTGAGCCTACTTACGAGATTTTTCAGTTTCATATATGACATAACTTTTTCTAATTCAATTCTATCAGCACGGTTTGTCCTTTCACCAACTTACTTCCTCCTGCCACACTTTGACTTGTTACCTTGCCTCTGCCTTTCATCCTCACGGTCAATCCACGGGTACCCAGTGCATACGCAGCATCTCGAGCACCCATTCCTATCACATTCGGCACTACATTTTCATCCATCTTCATCTGATGAAATTCAACGCCTTTTTCGCCTGCTGAGGCTGATCCCCATTCATAACCTTGACCACCTTGCGACGTCACGCCCAACTCTTCCAGCACCTGGCGAGCAGCCAAGACATTACCCGTCTTTACCGCTGGCACAGACACCGCCGTCGAGTCTTTTGCCACATTCAGGTCGGTCGTTACGTTCTTCGAGTAAATACGCTGAGCGATTTTCGAGAAAACGACACCTGCCTGTCCACCACCACTCGCCACATAATAAGCGTGGCGGATGGCAACAATACAAGTATATTTCGGGTCTTCTGACGGATAGTAGCCACAGAAACTGACCAAGTGCTCATTGTGCCCCGCCTTATATCCGCCGCCAGTTGCCACCTGAGCCGTTCCTGTCTTACCACTCACATGGAAATATGGATTTCCTGCCTTCTTTCCAAGTCCTTCCTTATCATTCACGACGCGATAGAGAATATTTTGAATGTCATCCAACGTCGATTTCTTGCATATCTGAGGCTTTATCACCTCCACCGGAAACTCCTCAACCATTTCTCCATTCCGCGAAATGCCCCTCACAAAACGTGGGCGAACCATCTTGCCGCCATTAGCAATGGCATTGTAGAAACTAACGGTGCTGATAGGAGGAATCTGCGTCTCATATCCGATGGACATCCACGCCAACGCCGTTGCCGACCAGTTGTCCGACATTCTGTAGCCACCCGTATGATCCTTGTGAGGCATACGAATCACAGGGTCTGCCGCACCGTCGAAAGGCAATCCCAACGGTGTACCGATACCCACTCTTCGTAAACCTTCCACAAACTTATCGGGTTGGTTATGATAATGGCCATCAATGAGTTTACTCACACCAATATTACTGGAGTACATCAGCGTATGCGGCACATCTATAGGTCCATAGCCACCTCGGGTTGCCCAGTTGTGGTCTTTCATTTTCGCCCCATACATGTTGCAGATACCGTTACCCGTATCCACCCAGTCCTTAGTCGTGATGTAACCGTCGTCAAGTGCCACCATGATAGAGGCTGTTTTGAAGGTAGAACCCGGCTCCATCAATGCTGCCAAAGCATAATTCCGTGCCTCATAGTAATTTCCATCGTCATAACGCATCAGATTCACGATTGCCTTCACATCACCCGTCTTCACTTCCATCAGAATCACCACACCCATCGAAGCATCCAATTCGTGCAACTTCTCACGCAATGCACTCTCGCAGATGTCCTGCATACTGACATCTATCGTGCTGACCAAATCATAACCATCTACCGGCTCTTTATCGATGATTGACAGATACTTAGAGAGCACCTTCTTATGATGCACCTTGCCCGGTTCGCCTCTCAGCAAAGAATCGTATGCCAACTCCAAACCTGAACGTGCCGAATCCTTTGCACCAAACATTTCACCCAATGTTCGACGTGCCAACGAGCCAAACGGTTTGTTGCGGTTGTTACGTTCTTCGTAAGTCAAACCGCTGCGATTGCGATTCTTCAGATTGAAGACAGGAAGTTTTACTAACTCATTGAACTGAATGAAGTTAAGCACCGTATGAGGACACACCTCCCAATAGCGCTTCCGTTTCGCCAACCCCTCTTCCAAATGGCTACGATAGTCTTCATAAGTATATTTCGGACAAATCTCCACCAACCCGCGGCAAATCGTGTCCATGTTTTCGTTCCACATCGTATCTTTCTCAGCCAATTGGACAGGGTCATACACTCTCACCTTCGAGCCATCAGGAGCAAGCGAATCTGCCAGACGCTCAATGCCAGCAAGGAAGTCCACATAGACCTTATAATCAGGCAAACTGCTCGCCATCAACTGCCCGTCTGCACTCAGGATGTTACCACGGTTGGGTTTCAGGCTCATCGTGTCACTCACACTCACCGCTCCGACCTTTTTCCATTTCTCATTTTCAACCGTAGCCGTAATAACCGCACGAGTGATAATAGCAATCATCAGCATAGCCGCAATCACTACTATCACCGTTATACGCGTGTTGATATATTTCTTATCGAATTTCATTGTTTTCCTCCTTGTTGATGTCCTTGTTTTGTTTCCCCGTTTCTTGATTTTGTTTGCTTGTATCTCGCTCCACCGAGTCAACCAGCACTTCTTTCGGTCCCTCTTCTTCTGCTACCCGCCGTCGGTTGTCCGTCTTGATGAGAAATGGAGGAGTAATCGAGTTGTGCAGCAGACTGTCCCTCGTTCCGCTGAGCCGCTTCTCCACATTCGACTGTCTCGTCAAGTTCATCAGTTCGCTCGATTGCGTCAGCACATTGTACTTTACCTCCTGCAATCGCCCTCGCAAACTGTCTATTAAGATGGCATCTTGCTGACTATCATAGCGATTGCCCGTATAAATAATCATCAGCACCACACAAAACATGACAAAAGCCACCTGCTTTATCATAAATTTGCTCATCAGGAAATCTCCACCGAGGATGGACTTCACAGATATTTCACCCAGTTCGTCCTCATCCTCTTCGGTGAATTTTCGCATGGCTTCTACAGCCTCTTGGTCCTCGGATTTTAGTTCTAAATCTGCCCCAACATCATCTGGAGGAACCATCTGCGGCTCTTCCTTTTTCATTTTAGCATTCTCTTTGTCTTCCTTTTTTGACATACAGTCGTCTTCTTTACGGCTCTTTTCTGAGCATTCCCTTTAAATATAATAATGTGTATCTCACTTTACCGCCTCAAAGGCGTGGATCTATAATTTTTCTGCAATTCTAAGTTTCGCACTTCGGCTCCTCGGGTTCCTCGCCATCTCCTCATCATCAGGCACAATCACCTGTCGGTTGACCAACTTGAAGGGAGCATTCACTCGTCCAAAGAAATCCTTATCCTCTTTTCCCTCCACATTACCTGTCTTCATCAGGTTCTTCACGATGCGGTCTTCCAACGAATGATAGGTAATCACCACCAGCCTTCCTCCCGGCTTCAGCAACTCTGTCGCGCCCTTCAGCATCTCCCTCAAGGCGTCCATCTCATGATTGACCTCGATACGAAGTGCCTGAAACACTTTCGCCAAGTCCTTCTTTTCTCGCTCGTTCTTGAAAAAAGGCTTTACGATTTCCAAGAAATCTCCTATCGTTTCCACCTTCTTCGCCTGTCTCGCCTTCACGATAGCCGCCGCCATTTTACGACTCTGCTTCAGTTCTCCATACAGATAGAAGATGTCCGCCAGTTGCTTCTCTTCATACGTATTCACCACATCCGCAGCAGTCTTTCCTGCCCGTTGGTTCATTCGCATGTCAAGTTTACCCTCAAACCGGAAGGAAAACCCCCGTTCCGCTTCATCGAAGTGGTGGGAACTGACACCGAGGTCTGCCAAGAGCCCGTCTATCTGCTCCACACCGTAATACTTCATGAAGTTTCTCAGAAAGCGGAAATTGCTCCTCACAAACGTGAATCTCTTCTCATCAAACCCCTCTGCATTTTTCTCCGCATCTGCATCTTGGTCAAAACTGTAGAGATGTCCGCCGACACTGAGCCTTGCCAAAATTTCCTTACTGTGGCCGCCGCCACCAAATGTCACGTCAACAAAACAGCCCTCGCCATCACCTATATTCAGTCCCTCAATGCTTTCGTTCAACAACACCGGCACATGATATGTTTTTTCTTGCTCAGCCATCTTGACGCACGCTATATAATTACTGTTCACCTGATTTCTGGCCAAGCAACTGCTCCATGTCGTCACCAAGTCCATCGCCTTGATTCATCACCTCCTCCAATGCCTGTTTGCTCCATATCTCAATTCTGTCAACCATTGCCAAAAAACGCACATCGTCCTCTATGCCAGCGAACTGTAGTTTCCTCTTCGAAATGAGCAACCGTCCTTCCTTATCCAGTTCCAACGGCTCCGCATCCAACAAGAACTGCCTCAGCATCATCTGTTGCTGCCTGTTCCACTGGTTCAGCCCCTGCCTCAAATCATCCAACTGAGCATTCCACACCGATTCAGGATACAGCACCAGACACTTCTGGAACACATCGCCACGCAAAACGAGACTCGTCTCGCCTTCCGCTTTGAGTATCTTCCGAAATGCTGAGGGAAGGAAAACCCGCCCTTTCGCATCGGTCTTTGCCGAATAATCACCTATAAATCGCATGTTTCTGAATCACTTAAAATGAAATTTCGATGCAAATATAGTGATTTCCCCCACAATTCCCCACAATTTCTCCACTTTTTTTTCAAAAACTTATCAACAAGGGTGTTAATAAGTCCCTAAATTGCTGATTTCTATAGAAATTATCGATTTTTCTTTTGGTGGGGGAATCTTTGATTTTTACACCCTCAGTTTACAATACCCGTACACATATCAATTCGTGTCCCGTATTTGTAATCATTCACATCGACGACACGAATTCATACGCATCGAGGTAGCAATTAGTTATTTTTTTCCAAAAATATTTCGTCATTCAAGAAAAAAGTGTTTACTTTGCACCAAATTCTATCACTATCTACAACTTTTTTACTTACAGACGTATGAAAAAGAACATTTTGAGTCTCGCTGTCATCGTTGCAGCATTCACTTTCGCATTGCCATCACAGGCACAGGTAAAGTTTGGTATCAAGGCTGGTCTCAACGTAAACTCTGTCAGCCTCAAAGACCTTCAGAGCAACATCAAAGCAGACAACAAAACAGGTTTCTTTGCCGGTGTGACAGCAGACGTGACCATTCCACTCGCAGGTCTCGGTGCAGACGCGTCTCTGCTTTACGACAACAAGGTGATTGGCGTTACTGAAAACGGTGCCGAAGCCAATAAGACCCTCCACTATGTAGATCTCCCTATCAACCTGAAATACACCATTGGCCTCAGCAGCCTCGCCAGCGTTTATATCGCAACAGGTCCTCAGTTTTCATGGAACGTAGGTGACCGCAACTGGAAACTTTCTAACTACCAAGGCTTTACAGAAGACTGGGAACTCAAGAAATCTGAATTCTCCTGGAACGTAGGTGCAGGTGTCACTGTCCTCAGCCATCTTCGCGTAGGCTACAACTACAACATCGGTATTGGCGAAACCGCAGAGACCACCGTTATCGGCGTTGGCAATCAAGCCATCAAGGGAAAACTCAAGAACAATACCCATCAGATTTCTCTGACCTACCTGTTCTAAACACATCAGAAGGTTCCGTATGATACGATGCGGTCGCATCCCGAAAGCATCATGTTTGCAGACATCATCCTTCCTATCCCTTTCGACAGCTTCACTTATCTCGTCCCACCCACCCTCCAACCCACACGAGATTTGCGGGGCTGTCGAGTTGTTGTACCCTTCGGAAAGAACAAAATCTACACAGGGGTAGTGCTTCGTATGCACAACAACAAGCCCGAAGGCGTGGAAATGAAAGAAATCATGGAAGTGCTTGATGAACTGCCAGTTGTAAACGAAAAGCAATTTACCTTCTGGCAATGGATTGCCAACTACTACATCTGTCCCCTCGGCGACGTCATGAAAGCCGCCCTCCCTGCCACCCTCAAACCCAAAGACTCCAAAGCCCTCAGAGCCCTCAGAGCCACCACCTCCTCCACCATTCCTGCCCCCTTTCCCTCCCCCGTTCACAGCGGTGCTTCCGCTGTGCCCCTCTCCCCCCTCTCTCCCCCTCAGCAAACAGCCCTCAACGCCACCCAAGCCTCCTTCAAAACAAAAAACGTGACCCTCCTCCACGGCGTCACCTCCTCCGGCAAGACCGAAATCTACATCCACCTCATCAACAACTACTTAGAAAGAGGCAAACAAGTCCTCTACCTCCTCCCCGAAATTGCCCTCACCACCCAAATCACCGAACGTCTTCGCCACGTCTTCGGCGACCGCATGGGCGTTTACCATTCCAAGTTCACCGACAACCAACGCCTTCAGATCTACACCCGCCAAGCCTCTCCCACCCCCTACCAACTCATCCTCGGCGTTCGTTCCAGCATCTTCCTCCCCTTCCAAGACCTCGGGCTCGTCATCATAGACGAAGAACACGAACAAAGTTATAAACAGCAAGAGCCTTCGCCACGCTATCATGCCCGTAACGCCGCCATCATGCTTGCCCACATGTTCGGTGCCAAAACCCTCCTCGGCACCGCCACCCCCTCCTTCGAGGTCTATCATCTGGCACGAAAGGAACGCTACGGCTACGTACAACTCACCCAACGCTATAAGAACAAGCAACTCCCTACCATCGAAATCGTCGATACCAAAGAAGCCAAACGGAAAAAACTCATGCGAGGACTTTTCTCCCCACGGCTCATCGAAGCCATGCAGGGAGCACTCGACCGCCACGAACAAATCATCCTCTTCCAAAATCGCCGCGGATTCTCCTCTTTCATCGAATGCCGACAGTGCGGCTGGACACCCCGCTGCCCTCACTGCGACGTCACCTTGACGCTCCACAAAAAGACTTCCACCCTCACCTGCCACTACTGCGGCTACACCACCCGCATCCCCGAGCGATGCCCCGCCTGCGAAGAAGACAAGTTTAACCACGTCGGTGCAGGCACCGAAAAGATTGAGGACCAGATTCCACAATTATTCGAGAATACCACCACCCTCCGCATGGACCTCGACACCACCCACACCCGCCACCAGCACGAAGCCATCATCACCGCCTTCTCCCAACACAAAGCCGACATCCTCATTGGCACCCAGATGGTCACCAAAGGCCTCGACTTCGACAACGTATCCGTCGTAGGCATCCTCAATGCAGACACCATGCTCAACCTCCCCGACTTCCGCTCCTACGAACGCACCTTCCAAACCCTCAACCAAGTCGCCGGTCGTGCCGGTCGCAACAACACCCCTGGACTTGTCATCCTCCAAACTCGTTCTGCCGATGCCGACATCATTCGCCAAATCACCCAAGGCGACTTTTGGCAGATGTTCCGCACCCAGATGGAAGAACGCAAACTCTTCCACTACCCACCTTTCTATCGCCTCATCTATGTTTATCTTCGCCATCGCGACGACCAACTGCTCGACCATTTGGCTACAGATATGGGCAACCGTCTCCGCACCATCTTCGGCGGCCGTGTCCTCGGTCCCGACCGTCCCCCTGTTGCCCGCATCCAATCCCTCTACATCCGCAAACTCATGCTCAAAATAGAGCCCCAAGCATCCATCGACAAGGTACGCCAATCTCTCCTCGCCATCCAGCAGCAGATGCAATCTCTCCCTGTTGCAAAAAATCTCAACATCTACTATGATGTTGACCCTCTTTAGCCTTTTTTCCCCCTCTTTCCTCCATTTTTTCATCCATTTTCTCGTTTCTTTCACTTTTTTTTCGTTTATTTGCAGTTTAAAACTATACCTTGCAATATAACACATTTCATATTTAACTTTATTTATTAACTAATTTAATCCTAACAAACGTATGAAAAAGTTTTTACTTTCTCTCGTGTCGCTATTTATGCTGACACTGTTTGCTGTGGCGGGTGAACCCACAAAGGCTCTTACATTCCCAGCAGAAGGCGGTGCAGGCATTAGCGGCTATTTGTCAGAATGGACTGCGACGGTTGGTGAGGATGCCTGGACAATCTATGGCTTCAACACGAACAAGAACGGTTGGGACTATGTAAAATGCGGCCGAAAAGGCGTTGCACACACAGGAACCATCACTTCGCCTGCAGTCAGTGCTGCCATTACGGATGTCGTCATTACTGTTGACAAAACATCCAATGTGGAAAAAGCCACACTCACAGTACTCAACGGTGAAACAACCGTTAAAGACATCGACGTGACTGAAAAATTCGTCGCTGGCAATGTTGACATCACGGTCGAAGGTGCTGCTGGTTACAGTTATAAACTCACCATCGAAAGTGACGGTTCTGCAACAGCCAACGGGCCAACTCAAATCAGCAAGGTTGCCCTTTACGAAGCAGGCAAATACGCTGAAGAGGAACTGGCTGAAGTAGCAAACATTGCTGCATTCAAAGCATTGGAAAGCGGAACAGAAGCAAAACTGACACTGAAAGATGCTCAAGTAAACTATGTCAGCGGCGACAATGTTTACATACAAGACGCCACAGGTGGCCTGATTGTGTACAAGACTGGCATTGAATTTACCGCAGGTACTTCCGTTAACGGTACTATCATCGGTAAAATCGGTGCATATCGTGGTGCCCCTCAATTGACAAGTTCAGCCAACACTACCAACAGCGAGGTGACCGCTACAGCATTGGAAACTTTGGCTGCTGAGACAGGTGTTGTTGCTGGATTGGCAACTGCTGAAAACCTTCTCAAACTTTACGAATACAAAGAGGCCACTATCCAGGAGGATGGCGGCAAATACTATGTAGTAGATGGCGAAGAAAAAATTCAGATTTACGACCAATTCAAGGTTGTGACCGCATGGCCAGAAAAAGCCAACTTCACAGCAGTTCTTGGCATCTACAATACTACTTATGAACTCTTCCCTATCGCCGACCTCGAAGAGGTGAAGGTGGCCGATCCTAACGATTACACAT
>CALAVF010000089.1 GCA_937892315.1 uncultured Prevotellaceae bacterium
CGACACACCCAGCCACACTTTGGGGTGGTAAAAATACAGACCTGTCCCGAGGTCAACCTTATTGCCTTTCTGCTGAGAAGATGGGAAAGCAGGGTCGCTGTTATCCTCCAGTTCCATGCCACTCAAATCAATGCTCTCAGTCATCAGCCCCCCATGGAAACCTATCGCCAAACGACCTTTCTTGCCAATCTTCAGGTTGTAAGCATACTGTACGCCCAACTCTGTTGTGCTAAAAATGCCAGCATTGTCATTCAGGAAACTCAAACCCACACCATGACGAGGGCTCAAGAAATACACGGGCAAATCAGCCCCCACATACATGGTGGCAGGAGTATCGTCATACCCGCCCATCTGCATCGAATAGGTGGCGTTCACATTGAGCATCCCATCTGTTCCCGACACGGCAGGATTATAAAACGACTTAAGGGCTGTGTAGTCGGAAAACTGCACATCCCATTGCGCCCTCAGAGCCGCACCAGCAGCCACAAAGAACGCCATTAGCAGAAACAAACGTTTGTTCATCACTATATAACAAACTCGATTTTCCTCTTTTTATTGTGCAATCAATCCATTTTTTTCACAGCATCTTGTTTTTCGGCTCAACAAGAAAGGTGCAGGGGAACGATTTTCGTACCACTCTCACTCCCCATAGAAAAAACGTGAGAAAAGAGCCAAAAATTTGGGAGCACTACAGATTCACATCTCGTGCCCCCACTAAAAACAGAGTTAGTTTATAATAATAGGTACTTATGTTGTATGCAAAGTTAATACATTATTATGAAAAGATTTTACTTTTTACCTATATTTTTCAAAAACGTATAAATAATTTGCAAATTGTTCCTTTTTCCGCCATTTTAAAGACTTTTTATCGTCCTTTTTGAGAGAAAAACTCATCCTTTCTGGTTAGAAACCACCGCCGAAGCCACCATTGCCTCCGCCGCGAGGTCCACCGCCGAAACCACCTTGACCACCCTGCATTCCCTGACCACCATTACGCATGCCACCACGCTGGAGATAAATCTGGGCAGTCTGAACAGGCGTCAGAATTTCGAGGAACTTGGGCAAATATTCCTTATCCACTGCCACTTGAGCCTCCTGACCAGCAAGTTGCTTCTGAATCAGTTCTGTTGCCTGAGCATCAGTCATCTTCTTAAAGTCAGGTCTTTCCTCCTCGGCATTCTCGCCTTTGGGGTGAAGTGCATTCTGGCGTGCTGTCTGATAGTCGAGATAGAGCACCTTGAACACATTCGCCTTGTCATCATCCAACTTCATTTGCTTTGCCAGACGCTCTGCCTGACGATTGTACAATTCTGTGGGGTCGATACGCTGACGTTGACCACCATTACCATTCTGAGCGACTGCGGCTACAGATACCAACACCATTGCAAGTGCTGCCAAAATAAACTTCTTCATAATCTTACTTTTTTAATAATGAATATAATAGGTTAATAATCTTGTTGGTTTACGCTTCATAAGACGAACGGAAAAACGAAAGGTTTAATCGCTTCAACAAAAAAATGACAATCTGCCCATCAAAAAGGGACGCATCATTTTACTGACACGCCCCATTAAAAGTCTTTGACAACGGAGAAAAGGCTCCGCGTTTCATCACACGATATTCAGATGTACCTCCATCGTAGCACGGTACTGCTTTCCGTCTGTATGGGTGTAGATAATCGCTTGTCGAATGACGTAAGTATTGCCTTTCTTCAATCTGCCAGGATACTGCCCCACATAACATCCGTACTTGTCAGGATACAATTCGGCAAAGATGGCTGCCGTAGAGGTATATCCCACCACATTGCCTGCCGTTGTGAACCAATGCCCGTAGCAGGTCGCACTGGAAGTCGAGGTCGTTGTACCATAAGTGTCCTTGCCATTGGTGCCCACTCCCACAAAATCAAGCGTGCCCTTCACACCCTTGCTGCCCGACTTACACTTCAATGCTTGCATCTGCTCTGTGCTGACACCCAATGCCTGACTGATAGCATCCATGTCATACTGCACGCGCACACTGCTATAACTGCTCGAACTATAGGCGAGCGTGGCATTGATCACCACTGTGGTATCTTTACGTTCGTAGTCTTCAGGATATTCGCCATAGGTGCGATTGGCTCCGTATGGGTCTGTGCCTTCAAACTTCACGGCGTATGGCCATTGCTCATCATTGCTCGTGTCGTCATCCCAAGCATGTCGCCAATAGGCCGTCGGGGCACCCATGACCACCAGCCACAAATGGGTGCAGTTTTCTGGCACGGTGATGCTCACCTCCCCCTGTGCGTCACGCCCCATTTCTCCATAGGTGCGAGTGCCGTCGCTGGAGTAAGCCACCAATCCATAGCGCCATCCTGCACGAAGTTTATTGATGATTCTGTAGCCCGAAGCACCCACGATGCCTCTGAATTGCACTTTCACCACCGTGCCAGCGGCAGGCACTTTGAGCGGGTTTGCATTATAGCCATAGTTCTCAGGACAGAACTGTGGGTCAACGACCCACCACGAAGCATCATTGTCCAGAAAGTTCTCCAAGATGCTCTCGGTTGGGGTTTGCAGCCTCTGTTGCTCCGAACCTATCAAGCCCTGTCCATACATCTGCCAACGGTCGATATCCATGCTGGCGATGTGGGCATAGCCTTGATACTGCTCATCGGCAAAAGTTTCTTCGTCCAATCCGAAGATACGCATATATGCCTCAATGGGGTCTTCGGGCTTGGTCGCCTCTCGCCACACACGAGCCACCGTGTTAAGCCCGTGTTGCTGACACCACCAGTCCTGATAGTAGCAGTTATTATAACGGGCATTCTCGCTCAGAATGTTCATGTGGTGCATCTTCTGGTTGTTTGTCCAGTTTTCCACAAACTGCTGTGCCGGATACACCTTATGAGCCTGCCAGTTGGCACAGTCTTCCCACCATTCGTTACCACCAGAGGCATTGCTGCCGAAGCCATAGTTGAGTCCGTGGGTATTGCCGAGGTCAGCACTGACCAGATACTGGAACGTATGTCCAATCTCATGAGCCACCGTGACATTGCTGCTTGCTGCCCAAGGGTTGCAATGGAACATTCCGGTCTTGTATTCTTTTGCGGTCTTCGATGTGCCGGAACCTGCTTCCCACACCTGACCCCCGACACCACTTCCGTCGGCTCGCCAGTCAGATTGGTTGACGATGAACATCTCAATCTTCACATTGTCCGTCGTAGAACTGCCTGGCGTGATGAACCCCAAATCTTCCACATAGACTTTCCAGATTTTCTCCGCATCGGCAAGCAGGGTGTTCACATTACACACAGAACTGGAAGCACCACCCGTAATGTTGCCGTTGCTCTGCTTCTTCAGCCCTTTACCCCAGAACACCACAAAATGCTCGCTCTCCGCACTACGCTGAAAGCAGTAGGTGGAGTTCTCGTTGGTGAAATCGTTGCTCGAATAAGTGCTGGGCTTGACCAGATAGCGTTCGATGTCATCAAGACGATACACGCCATTGGTACGGTAAGACTTTGTCATGCCCGTCACACGCCCTGTCGAGGTCAAGAGTTTGTAGCGTTTGAGTGCCGTCTTCGTAAACTCAATCGAATCGACATCCGTCAAGTCGATGATTTCGTTTTTCATGAAGCGGTCGTCAAACTGGAACCACAGCGTGTCGGGCTTATTCTGGGCATTCAGACAGGTGAACGCTCCCCAAAGCAACAGCAGGGTTGCCATCAAATGCTTCTTTCTCATACTTTCTCTTTTCGTTATTTCTTCAATACTTTCATCGAAGAGTTGCCTACCCGAACAACATACGCACCTTTAGCCAGTCCGTTCAAATCCACGGTGATGACATCGTCCGACTTCTGCACCTCGGCTTTCACCTCAACACCACCTACCGTATAGACTTTCACCGCCTTTGCCGAAGCCGCATCCATCACCAACGTGTTGGCGCTGTAGCGAACCTGCTGATTTGCCAGCACATCTTCGATGCCATTGGGGTCATCTTCGTTCGACACATAAAAGTTCTTGATGTCCGAGATGGTGTACTCGTCGGCATCCACCGTCACCTTCCCGTCCACAAAACGCAGCACAGGATTGGTGTCGCCACCCAACAAGTAATACACCTTGGTGCCATCAGCGAGCGTAAACACCACACTCTTTGCCATTGCCCCCATTGTTGTCAGGAGCATGAAACAGAATAACAAAGTAAGTTTTTTCATTGTCTTTTAGGTTTTTGAGTTGATTTTTCACTCTTCATTCTTCATTTCCTAAACATACTTCTAACATTAAATCCATACCAGATGAGTGCCAGCAGGAAGACCGCCATCATGGCGATGGACATGCCATCGTGCAGCACCGTATATAGCCAAACGCTCGCTCCAAAGCCAATGGCGATGAAGACGAGCGAAAGTATCATAAAGATTTTCTTGAGATTTTCCACTTTTCACTTATTGCGGCAGCAAATTTTTCACTTTTCATTTTTCACTTTTACCTCTTCATTTGTTCAGTTTCCAAGTGAAACCATCCTTCGTGTCCTTCACTTCAAAGCCCAAAGCAGCCAAGTTGTCGCGAATCATGTCGCTCGTTGCCCAGTCCTTGTTGGCTTTGGCTTTGGCACGCTGTTCGAGCAGCATATCCACCACCTTGCCGAAGGCTTCCTCGCGGGCATCGCCGGCACCGGCGTTGGAAGCGGAGGCACTGCCTGCCCTGAGACCCAGAAGGTCGAAGATGAAGAGTTGGAACATCGCCTTCAATGCCTCCAGCGCCTCTGCCGTGATGGTTTCCTTCTTGTCAACGATGGAGTTGATGAGTTTGGATGCATCGAAGAGGGTCGAGATGACGATGGGGGTGTTGAAGTCGTCATACATGGCATCGTAGCAGCGTTGCCTGAGGGCATCGACAGCATCGACACCCACCGAGCCTTGGTCTGATGGCTGGAGCGTTTGGAGGGCTTTCCATGCGTTGAGCAGACGCTCCAGACCTTTTTCGGCAGCCTGAAGGGCATCGTTGCTGAAATCCACCGTCGAGCGGTAGTGTGCCTGCAGGATGAAGAAACGGATGGTCATGGGCGAGTAGGCACGGTCGAGTTTCGGATGGTCGCCGCTGAAGAACTGCGGCAGGGTGATGAAATTGCCAAGCGACTTGCCCATCTTCTGCCCCTCGATGGTAATCATGTTGTTGTGAATCCAATAGGTCACCATCTGGTCACCCTGACTTGCCACCGCCTGAGCAATCTCGCACTCATGGTGAGGGAAAATCAGATCCATGCCACCGCCGTGAATGTCAAAATGGCTGCCCAGATACTTCCTGCCCATTGCCGTACACTCGCAGTGCCAGCCAGGGAATCCGTCGCTCCAAGGCGAAGGCCACCGCATGATGTGCTCCGGCTGTGCAGCCTTCCACAGGGCAAAGTCAGCCTGATTCCTCTTCTCGCCCACACCCGCCAAGTCGCGGCTCACATCCTTCACATTCTCCAAATTCCTGCCCGACAAGATGCCATACTTGTGGTCTTTGTTGTACTTCTCCACATCAAAATAGACAGAGCCATTGCTCTCGTAGGCATAGCCATTGTCGAGAATCTGCCGCACCAGTTGCTGCTGCTCGATGATGTGCCCCGTGGCATGAGGCTCGATGCTCGGAGGCAGACAGCCCAGCGCATCCATCGCCTCGTGGAAGCGGTTCGTGTAATACTGAGCCACCTCCATCGGCTCCAACTGCTCCAGCCGAGCCCTCTTCGCAATCTTGTCCTCCCCCTCGTCAGCATCGTGCTCCAAGTGACCTACGTCGGTGATGTTCCTGACGTAGCGCACCTTGTAGCCCAGGTGCTGCAGGTAGCGGAAAAGTATGTCGAAAGTGATTGCCGGACGCGCGTGTCCCAGATGTGCATCACCGTACACAGTAGGACCGCACACGTACATGCCTACGTGTCCCGGGTTAATAGGTTTGAACGCCTCCTTCTGCCTTGTCAGCGTATTGTATATAAGTAATGTCTGTTCCATCTTTGTCTATTGTGTTGTTAAATATATTGACATTTGTCTTGGGTCTCTTCGCGTGTCCCAAATCGTAATAATGTATATATGTTCGTTTTCTATACGATATACAATTTTAAAATATGGTTTAACTAAAATATATCTATATTCATACTTCAATCCATATAGACTATGCTCTATAGAACCCATTAGTGGATTTTGTTGCAGTAATCCACACTTATAAATTGCATTTTCCTTAAATTGTTTTATTGTTCCTTTGGAATATACACTCCCAACACACAATGTAAGAGACCTAAGAGCTTTGTAATATTGATTTGTCCAAATCAATCTTTTAGCCATGGAAACTCCTCCTCTAGTTTTTTCCAACCTTCCTCTGCAGTACAACATCTGCCTGCAGCAATATCGGTTTCAGCCTCTCTTACCATTTCATTTATTTCCTCTACAGTGTAAGGTTTGAGCTCTTTGTTTTCGTCATCCCATAGAGACTCACGCAGACGCATCCTGTCATCTGGTGACAGTTGCATCACCATGCCATACACCTGCTGATATGTCGGTCTTGTTGTTTGCATATACCTACAACATTTGTTATTCAACTGCAAAGTTAGCAATTATTTTGCAGACGGACAAAATTTATGGTTGCTTTTATCCCTAAATTCCGCAGCACTTTAATTTAACTTTCTTTATAAGTACCTGAGCAACAAA
>CALAVF010000090.1 GCA_937892315.1 uncultured Prevotellaceae bacterium
CAGGCTCCCGCCCATTGACCAATATTCCTCACTGCTGCCTCCCGTAGGAGTCTGGCCCGTGTCTCAGTGCCAGTGTGGGGGACCTTCCTCTCAGAACCCCTATGGATCGCAGCCTCGGTGGGCCTCTACCCCGCCGACAAGCTAATCCAACGCATCCCCATCCCCTGTCTCGCTTCATGGACTCGCCATGCGGAAAGTCCACATATCGGGTCTTAATCCTCATTTCCAAGGGCTATCCCCGGGCAGGGGGCAGGTTGGATACGCGTTGCTCACCCATCCGCCGGTCGCCATCAAAGTCCGCAAGCGGACTTCATGCTGCCCCTCGACTTGCATGTGTTAGGCCTGTAGCTAGCGTTCATCCTGAGCCAGGATCAAACTCTTCACTGTAATTTCTTTTTTCTCTCTAGTGATATGCCTCACGTCCGCGGCACTTATCATATTATATAATGTGCATTATATTTTATATAGTGCGGCATCGCGGGAGAGGCTGTCTGTCCGGCCAGGCGCTCCTGCTTCATTCGTTAAAGTTTAGTATAAAAGGAATCGACATCTGCTTGCTCGCCCCTGACTCCCGCGGCCGGAAAAGCCGCACGGCAGGGGCGCTGCCTTGTCTGATTTTCTTGCGTTCGCAGTCTGTCAAAGAACTATCTTAAAAACGCCTCCCTTGCGGAAAGCGAGTGCAAAGGTACGACCTTTCCGCGACATGACAAAACTTTTCAAGAAGTTTTTTCAAAAAATATTTCAAAAAGTCGGAAAACTCCCATCCAGGATGCCCTTTTTGTTTATTTCAAGAGGTGAGAATCGAGAAAATTCTCCATTCGAGTGATGAGATGACGGCGGGTATTGCCACCATAAATGCTGTGGTTACGATTCGTGTAAATCTGCATGTCGAACTGATAGCCATTCTGCACAAAAGCCTCAGAAAGTTCCGCCGTGTTCTGGTAGTGGACATTGTCATCGGCAAGACCATGAATGAGCAGGAGGTCTCCCTTGATGTTCTGGTAGCGATGCAGCGGAGAGCAGTCATACCCATTGGGATTCTCCTGTGGAGTACGCATGTAGCGTTCCGTATAGACAGAATCGTAGAAACGCCAATCGGTGACAGGAGCAACAGCCACGCCACAATTGAATACTCCCCTACCCTCACACATGGACATGAGCGTGTTGAAGCCTCCGAAACTCCATCCCCAGATGGCAATACGTCCCTTATCCACGTATGGCTGTTTGCCCAGCCATAGTGCCGTCTCCACCTGGTCATGCGATTCGAGGTCGCCCAGTTTCATATAGGTGCAACGCTTGAAGTCTGAGCCTCGTCCACCTGTTCCACGACCATCCACACAAACCACGATATATCCCTTCTCTGCCAGATGCTGTTCCCAGATGAGTCCGCCCATAAAGCCGTTGCCATAAGAGTTGTGTACCTGCTGACTGCCAGGGCCGCTGTACTGATACATCAGCACGGGATACTGCTTCGAAGCATCAAAACCCTTGGGCTTCACCATCCACCCGTTCAGTGGGATGCCATCGGCAGTCGTAAAAGAAAACACCTCTGCCTCGCCCAACGGAAGGGCCGCACGTTTCGCTTTCAACTCGGCATTGTCTTCCAACACCTTCACCGTCTTGCCTGATGCATTGCAAAGGGTATAGACGGGAGGGGTGGTCAGATTGGAATATGTATTCAGATAATATTGGCAGCCCTTACTGAAAATGGCATCGTTGAAACCTTTTTCCGCAGAGAGTTTCACTTTCTTGCCCGATGCGTCCACCTTGTAGATGTACTGCTCCAGAGGACTCCCTTCGTTGCTGGCATAATAGAAATTCTTGCCTGTCGCATCCGTGCCATAATAAGCCTTCACCTCATACTCGCCCGATGTCAGTTGACGTACCAACTGCCCACCGAGGGTGTAGAGATACAGGTGCTGATAGCCGTCGCGTTCGCTGAGCATGACAAACTGGTTGCCTGAGAAGTCGAGATCGGCGTATGCACTTTCGTCAATGTATTTCTTGTTCTCCTCACGCAACACCAACTGAGCCGTCGTGCTGCGAGCATTGACTGCATAGAAGTCGAGTCGGTCCTGATGCCGATTGAGTGTCAGCACCATCAATTGGTCCTTCTCGCCCGTAAACTGAATGCGTGGAATATAGCCGTCGGCATCCAGCGGCACCTGCATCGTGCGTGTGACACGGCTCTTAATGTCATACGTCAGGACTGACACCTTCGAGTTGTCTTCACCAGCCTTCGGATACTTGTATTCGTAGATGCCAGGATAGAGCACATACGCATCCATCGACGGGTAGTCGCCTTTATACCACGGAAACACATACGTCTTCACGGCAGATTCGTCAAACCGAATCCATGCCAGCATCTCGCTGTCGGCAGAGAAATCGAAAGCACAATTGAAACCAAACTCTTCCTCATACACCCAGTCAGGCTTGCCGTTGATGACCTTGTTCATCTCGCCGTCCTTCGTGATTTGGCTCTCAGCATTGTTGAACAAGAGTTTCACCAGAAAAAGGTTATTATCCCTCACGAACGCAATCTGATTGCCGTCAGGCGAAAATTTGGGGCACTCCTGCTGTCCACCCTTCGAGAGCGGTGCGAGCGTTTTGTTCTTCACATTATATATATAATAGGTGGAAATGGCCGAATGGCGATAGATGGGAGTGCGGTTGGTCTCGATGAGGATATTCTTCTCTTCAGGCGACATGATGTAGCCCTCCACGGCCCTCACCGTTGCACCACGAGCGACAGAGGCATCGAACAGCACTTCCACCACTTCACCCGTCTTGAACGAGCGACGTTCAATCTTCTGCCCGTCGTCACTCACACACGAATAACTTTCGCCATCCACCAACGGACGCACTTCCCTCATCCGCTTGGGTGAATACTGATAACTGGTGATATCCTCCAACGTTATTTGCTGTGCATCAGCCACGGCAGCCACTCCAACGAGCACCACCATCATCACCATATTTCTGAGAAAAGAATACTTCATATTGGTCTATGTTTAGAAATCGGCGACAAATTTAGCCTTTCTTTCTCAATCTGCCAAATAGACACACTTATTTTTGCAAGATGCCGCCCTCCTTTATAACGACAAGCAGCATTTGCCACATCAATTATGGCGTATTTCTGTTGCGAGTTTAGTTAAAATAAGATGTGAGTTTAGTTAAAATGAAAGAGTGTCGCATCCATCAAGGAGTGATGCCCGTCATTATTGAACAATTTAGCATTGGAACAGAAAATAATTTAGCGTTGGGACAAAAGTCAATTTGGCATTGGAACAAAAAGCAATTTGGCGTTGGGACACACTTTTATTACAACGCTAAATTATTTTTTGTCACAAATATAAATTATTTTCTGTAGAAAAGGCAAATAAATTTGTGTAACAACACTAAATTGATTAACTTTGCAGGGCAGAAGAAGGAAGAGGAGAAGAGAGGAAGACGGAGGAGGTATAAAGAGAAGATCGTTTGTAAACATTAAAAACAATAGACGCTTTATGGGAATACAGTACAGAGTCAAAAAGACGAGAATGAATTACAAGGAAGGAAAGCCGGAGGGGTATCAAGTTCAGGCAGTGAACCATCGTATCATCACGGAAGACAACCTGATTAAGTACATCGCGAACAGTGCCCACGTGCCAAGAAGCATGGTGCTGGCATGTACGATGGCGATTGCCGATGCCATCACCTTCTACGTCATCAACGGGCACAGGGTGGAATTCAAGAATTTCGGGAAGTTCCACCTGAAGGTACAGAACACCTGTGTCGATACGCTGGAGGAATGTCAGGCAGACACCGTGAAAAGAACGCAACTCTGCTTCACGCCGAATGCGGACATCAAAGATTTGCTTGCCAAGATTAAACTGACGAACCACAAGGCACTGAGCGAAATGGGCACAGAGGGAAACAACATTTAAGAATCAATCTAACAAACCAAAGACAATGAAAAAGAACATTCCAACATCAGGACCAACAGGACATATCACCATGCACCCAGAGAAAGTGAAACTCAACTATCAGGAAGGGAAGCCAGAGAAGTACCGTCTGCATTGGGAGAGAGCCGGCACCATCACCGCCGAGAACATCACAAGATATGCGGCACAGACATCCATGGTGCCAGAGAGTGCAATCATCATGGCACAGGAAGCCCTTTTCGATGCCATCGACTACTTCTGTGCCAACGGGCATTCGGTGCAAGTGCCTTATCTCGGCACGTTCAGTTTGCAGTTGGACGGCAGCGTGGTGGATACACCCAAGGAAGCAGATGCCTTGAGCGTGAAACGTCGCCGCCTGCGTTTTTATCCGAAGGCAAGACTCCGTGCTGCCTGCCGACTGGAAAACATCAGCATCGAGGTTGTTGACAGACTGGGCTTAAAGAAAAAGAAGAACGGGTGACGTGAAGCCCATTCTTCCATCCCCTCGACATACCTCCTGCAACACAATGTGGGACGGAGTGGAACTTCGGAGAATAAGCAGAGCCGATTATTGGCTGAGTCCTAA
The DNA here is from genome assembly GCA_937892315.1 of uncultured Prevotellaceae bacterium. Next base: position 4,507 of record CALAVF010000090.1, read on the forward strand.
TATCATAAAATTCAAGAATAAAAAAGCCCCCGTTAAAGGACGAGGGCAGCAACCTGAATGTTTTCACAACGGAATAATCCTTATTGTGATTTGCTTCAAATTAGTGGGGCAAATATACGAAGTTTTTAGATTTCCCACAAATTTATTTGACAAAATCATTGTTTATTCGTAAATGTGGCGGCAAAATACTTCAAATTAGAAAACCAAAACCACTATGAAAAAGATTTTAGGCCTCGATTTAGGCACAAACAGCATTGGCTGGGCTGTGGTGAATGAAGCCACAAACAAGGATGAGAAATCGTCTATCGTCAAATTAGGAGTTCGTGTAAACCCTTTAACTGTTGATGAACAAACAAACTTTGAAAAAGGGAAGCCCATCACAACCAATGCAGACAGAACCTTGAAGCGTAGCATGCGCCGTAATTTGCAACGCTATAAACTCCGTAGAGAGAATTTGATAAGTTGCTTAAAAGAGAATGGCTTTATCAATGATGAGTCCATCTTATGTGAGAACGGCAATAAAACCACATTCGAGACATATCACCTTCGCGCAAAAGCGGCAACAGAAGAAATCACTCTGGAAGAATTGGCACGTGTTTTACTCATGATTAACAAGAAACGTGGCTACAAAAGCAGCCGAAAGGCGAAGTCCAATGACGAAGGAGAATTAGTAGATGGCATGAGTGTGGCAAAAACGCTCTATGAAGAAGATATAACTCCTGGTCAATACTCACTCCAACTGCTTCGTGACGGAAAGAAATATCTTCCCGATTTTTACCAGTCAGACCTCCGTGTTGAGATGCAAAAAATTTTGGAAAGGCAACAAACTTTCTATCCCGACACATTGACACCAGATTTCATGAAAGTGCTTGAAGGTAAAAGCAAAACCAACACATCAAAGATTTTCTACGCACGCTATGGGATTCATACCGCTGACAACAAAAGCAAGGACAAGAAACGTCAAGCATACGAATGGCGTGTTGATGGCTTGTCTCGTCAACTCAGCATTGAAGAAGTTGCTTATGTCGTCAGCGACCTAAACGGGTTCATCAATGGTTCAAGCGGGTATTTGGGAAAAATCAGCGACAGAAGCAAAAACTTGTATTTCAACAAACTTACCGTTGGGCAGTATCTCATGCAGGAATTAGACAAGAACCCCAATGTCAGTTTGAAAAATCAGGTCTTCTATCGGCAAGACTATCTTGATGAATTTGAAACCATCTGGAATACACAATCCCAATATCACCCAGAACTCACCTCTGAACTCAAGAAAGAGATTGGGAACATAATCATCTTCTACCAACGTCCTTTGAAAAGCCAAAAGGGCATGGTAGCAATCTGTGAATTGGAAAATGAACAACGAGAGATAGAAGTGGATGGCGTCAAGCAACTCATCACAACGGGATACAAAGTATGCCCAAAATCTTCGCCCCTATTTCAAGAGTTCCGCATGTGGCAACGCCTAAATGACGTGATTATCCATGATTCCTACGCAACACCTGACCTATTCGGAAACGGTAGATCAATCAAACGCCGCTTGACAGAAGAGGAAATGAACACTCTTGCCTTTGAACTAAACATTAAGGGCAAGATGACTAAACAACAGGCGTTAAAATGTCTATATGGCAAGGCAACGGGGCTTGACATGAACTTCAAGGAACTTGAGGGCAATGAAACCCAAGCGAAATTGTTCGAAGCCTACATGAAGATTGTCGAGATGTCTGGCCATGAAGGCTATGATTACGCCAAATTGAATGCGACACAGATTTTTGATGTCGTCGAAAAGGTTTTTGCAGGGTTAGGGTTTAACACCGCCCCACTCTACTTTGACGCATCCATTGAATGTCGGCAATTTGACAAACAACCTATGTATCAACTATGGCATCTGCTCTATTCTTTTGAAGGTGACAATTCTAAAACAGGCGACGAGAGTTTGATAAAGAAAATACGAGAACTCTTCAATTTCGACAATGATGACTATGCCAAAGTTATTGCTGCCATTTCATTCAAACCCGATTATGGAAGCCTCAGTGCAAAAGCCATCAAAAAGATTCTTCCTTTTATGAAGGCTGGCAATGATTATAGTGTAGCCTGTGAATACGCAAAATACAATCATTCCAAACGTTCGCAGACAAAGGAAGAACTCGAAAAGAAAGAACTGAAAGACCATCTGGACATATTACCCAAGAATAGCCTTCGGAATCCCGTGGTCGAGAAGATTCTCAATCAGATGATCAATGTGGTGAATGAAGTCGTCAAGACCTTTGGTCCCCTTGACGAAATCCGCATAGAAATGGCTCGCGACTTGAAAAATAGTGCAAAGGAACGCGAGAAAGCAACCAATGAAATCAATGCGGCAAATATCCGTCACGAAGCCATCAAAAAAATTCTTCAGGCTGCACCTTTCAACATTGAGCATGTCAGCCGCAACGACATCATACGCTATAAACTGTATGAAGAGTTGAAAGACAACGGATACAAAACACTCTATTCCAACACTTACATTTCCAAAGAAGAGTTGTTCAGCCGCAATTTTGACATAGAGCACATCATTCCACAGGCACGTTTGTTTGACGATTCCTTTTCCAACAAAACACTTGAAAGCCGCAGCATCAACCAAGAGAAAGGAAATGCCACTGCATTCGACTATGTAAAAGGGAAATATGGAGAGGAAGGCGCAAAGGCATATAAACAGCGTATCGACGAACTCCTCAAACAAAATGTACTCAGCAAAGCCAAGCACGACAAATTGCTGATGACGATTGACGACATACCAGAAGACTTCATCATGCGCAACTTGCGAGACACACAATATATTGCAAGAAAGGCACGTGAGATTCTGGAGCAAATTGTCAAGGTCGTTGTACCAACCACAGGAAAAATCACCGATCGCCTACGCGAAGATTGGCAATTGGTAAATGTCATGCAGGAACTGAATCTCCCCAAATATCGTGAATTAGGGCTAATCGAAACATTCAATAAAGATGGCAATGAGGTTCTACGCATCAAGGACTGGACAAAACGCAACGACCATCGCCACCATGCAATGGATGCTTTGACGATTGCTTTCACCAAACTGAGCATCATCCAGTATTTGAATAACCTGAATGCACGAAGCGACAAATCAAGCAGCATCTATGGCATCGAACAAAAAGAACTGTATCGCGACAAGCACGGAAATTTGCGTTTCCTTCCGCCAATGCCATTGGATGAATTCCGGGCAGAAGCCAAACGGCAGTTGGAGCAGATTCTTGTGTCTATCAAATCAAAGACAAAAGTCGTTACACGAAACGTCAACAAGACAAAGACAAAACGTAATGAGAAGGGATACAACAAACGTATTCAATTGACCCCACGCGGACAATTACACAACGAAACCATTTATGGCAGCAGTCAACGATATGCGACCAAAGAAGAGAAAGTCGGTGCTTCCTTTGATGCGGAGAAAATTGCCACTGTAGCCAGCAAGGCATACAGAGAAGCGTTACAGCGCCGTCTTGATGCATACGATGGAGATGCGAAGAAAGCGTTTACAGGCAAGAATTCTTTGGAAAAGACACCCATCTGGCTGGATGATCTGCACACACGCGCTGTGCCTATTAAGGTGAAATGTGTAACTATGGAAACCATCTACACCATAAAGGTTGATATCTCTGCGTACTTACTAGGAAAGAAAAAAGAAGATCGAACAAAAGAAAAAGTTCTAAAACGTATTGACAAGGTTATAGACAAGCATATCAAAGAGATTCTTCTTGAACGCTTTAGGGATGCCGAATACGACGTTACCAAAGCCTTTTCTAATCTTGACGATAACCCTATATGGCATAATCAAGAAAAAGGAATCTGCATTAAGAATGTAAAAATAAGAGGTGTTTTAAGTGCAGAAGCAATCCATTCTAAAAGAGACAAATTCGGCAATATCACCACGGATAAAAATGGACACTCCATCCCTAATGATTTCATCTTAACTGACGGGAATCACCACACAGCATTTTATATTGACGAAAATGGAGATATACATGACGAGGTAGTCTCTTTTTACGAGGCTGTTATCAGAGCCAATGAAGGAGAGAGTATTATTAACAAGCAGTATAACTCTCATTTTGGATGGAGATTCCTCTTTTCCATGAAACAAAACGAGTATTTTGTATTTCCAAATTCTCAACAAGGATTTGACCCGAAAGATATCAATCTTAACGACCCACAGTATTATTCTCTCATCAGTACAAACCTTTATCGAGTACAAAGTATGTCAAAAAAGAGTTATGGGAATGCTATCGTAAGAGACTATATATTTAGGCATCATCTAGAAACCTCTGTGACAAACAACATTAAAGATATTACATACAAGCAATTCAAATCATTAGGATTTGTAAACCAAATTGTCAAAGTGCGTGTTAATCACATTGGTCAAATAGTTGCAATAGGAGAACAATAACATGATCAAGAAAACCCTCTACTTCGGCAACCCCATCTACCTCAGCCTGCGCAATGCCCAACTGGTGTTGCGGATGCCTGATGCGGACAAATTGGAAGAGTCGTTCAAACAAGATGCCGAACGGACAATTCCAATAGAGGACATCGGTGTTGTGGTGTTCGACAATCGATGCATCACCATCACGACGGGAGCGATGGAGGCTCTGCTTGGCAACAACTGCGCCATCATCACGTGCGACAGCACCAACATGCCAGTAGGACTGATGTTGCCTCTCAGCGGAAACACCATACAAAGTGAGCGGTTCCGCAGCCAGATTGACGCATCGCTACCACTGAAGAAACAACTCTGGCAACAAACCATCCGCCAGAAGATTCTGAATCAGGCTACGGTGCTGAATAGGAACACGGGGGCGATTGTCAAGAACATGCAAGTGTGGGCAAATGAAGTGAGAAGTGGAGACCCTGACAATTTCGAGGCTCGTGCCGCTGCCTACTACTGGCGCAACCTCTTCCCCACCCTGCCCGACTTCGTGCGCGGACGTGAAGGTGACCCACCCAACAATCTACTCAACTATGGCTATGCCATCCTCTATACCAGAGTGTGGCAAGCCCTGCTTGCTGCACGCCTCAATCC
>CALAVF010000091.1 GCA_937892315.1 uncultured Prevotellaceae bacterium
GGGGTTACTAAGAAGAAATATATTTATATATTATATATTATATATTATATAACCGTGCGTCCGCACGTGAAATTCACCAATTCACCAATTCACCAATTCACCATCCTCGATAGGGCTATCGGGCTAACCTCGAAGGCAACACACCGCTAACCTCAAAGGCAAGATGCGGCTAACCGCAGAGCCAACACCCTGCTTGCCTCTTTTGAGGTGTCGGAGGAGTGATTTTTTTTCGTTTCGGCGTGAAAAATCTGTTAACATTCTTTCTTTTCCTGTTTGTTTGCCGTAACTTTGTGGCATCTTAGTTAATACTACTATTGTTTCACCTATTAAAATCGTTTTCAACTATGGCAAAAATCAAAATGAGAAAGACGGCGGTGCGGCTCGGCGTGGAGTTGGCGATCAACCGCATCCGTGACATCGTGAACGGGAAAAAGGCTGACTGAAAAGGTTCGTTCGGTTTTACGGTTATGCGGTTATGCGGTCGCTTCGCTCGAAGTTAAAAAGAGAACTTTATGGCAATGAAGAATTTTATTTTTTCGGTAGTGGCATGGGGCGTTTCTGCCCTGATGACGACTGGGTGGGCTTGCACCAACATCATTGTGGGCAAGGCTGCTTCCATAGACGGAAGCGTGATGGTGAGTTATAATGCGGATTCTTACGGCATGTATGGAAACATCTACCATCACAGGGGTGGGGTGCATGCGGCTGGTGAGATGAGGAAGATTTATGACTGGGACTCGAACAAGTGTCTGGGTGAGATTCCGCAGGCGGAGAGGACGTATAATGTGGTGGGACAGATGAATGAGCATCAGGTGAGCATCACGGAGACGACGTATGGCGGCAGGGAGGAACTGTGGAAGACGGAGGGAATGATTGATTACGGCTCGCTGATTTACATTGCCCTGGAGCGTTCCACTTCGGCTCGCAATGCCATTGACATCATGACTTCGCTGGTGGACAAGTATGGTTATTGCTCAGAGGGCGAGACGTTCTCCATCTGCGACAAGAACGAGGCATGGATTCTGGAGATGATTGGTAAGGGGGCAGGTGAGAAAGGTGCTGTGTGGGCGGCTGTACGCATCCCTGACGATTGCGTGTCGGCACATGCCAATCAGAGCCGCATCACCCGACTGAGCCAGTTCGACAAGAAGCAGGTGCTCTGTTCGAAGGATGTGATTACGTTTGCCCGTCAGAAGGGCTATTTCACAGGAAGGGATGCGGAGTTCTCGTTCCGCGATGCGTATGCTCCCAATGATTTCAGTGCCGTGCGTTACTGCGAGGCACGCGTGTGGAGCATCTTCAACCGTCTTTGCAGCGGCATGGACAAGTATGTGGAATATGCGAGGGGCAACGACCTGAAGGGGGAGATGCCGCTCTATATGAAGCCGAAGCAGAAGGTGTCTGTGAAGGACGTGATGGGTGGAATGCGTGACCACTATGAGGGCACTCCTTTCGACATCCTGAATGAGGAGGGGGCAGGTGCTTACAATATGCCTTATCGTCCTACGCCGCTGGAGTGGGAGAGTGAGGGCAGGAAGTATTTCAACGAGCGTCCTGTATCGACACAGCAGACCGCCTTCTCGTTTGTGGGGCAGATGCGTTCGCAATATCCTGATGCTGTCGGGGGAATTGCGTGGGTGACGAATGATGACCCCAATATGGCTCCCTATATTCCGCTCAACTGCTGCATCACCGAGATGCCGAAGTGCTTCCGACGCATTGACGGGGAGCAGGATGATGTGACCTTCTCATGGGAGAGTGCTTTCTGGGTGCAGAACGCCGTGAGCAATTTGGTGTATCCTTACTACGAGAAGATGTTTCCCGATGTGCTGAAGCAGCGTGAGGAAATGGAGGAAGGGATTGACCTCGGCGGCATGGATGAGTATCCGCTTCAGTTGCTCAAGGAACAAGGCGAAGAGGCTGTCGTCAAGTATCTTACGGATGCCTCGCTCATTCGTTCCAACATGATGATGGCACGCTGGCAACGCCTCTTTGAATACTTGATGATTAAGCACCTCGACATGGCGACGAAGAAGGTGGAGGATCATGCCCCGCTGCTCGATGGCTTCAAGAAAACCGAACATGGCATTTCGCAGGCTCCTGCACGTCCTGGCTATCCAGAGGCATTCCGCAAGCAAATCATCAAGGAGACGGGCGATAAGTATTTGTTGCCAGAATAGAAATTCACGAAAAATTCGTGGCTAATTCATGATAATTAATGTTTAAGATAAAACACGAATTTCCATGAATTAACCACGAATTTTTTCATAAATTTATTTTTTATGAAAACTTTACCGTTAGTTGTTTTTATGTTCTTGGTTGCCAGTGCGGCGCTGACCTCTCTGGGTAGTGCTCAACTCAAGGCAATGAGCATAGAGGACGATGTGGAGGCGGCTCTTTCGCAGACATTGGCGGAGCGTCAGAGCAACGTGGTGGATGCCGATACCATTCGTGTCTATCGCAGTTACATCTCCATTCCCGAAGTGCGTGACACGGCGTCCATCTCTGTCAAGACCATCTGTCGCAACCATCAAGACGTGGCGGTGCTCGAAGCCAAGGCTGGGTGCTCTTTCCTCACCGTCTTTGCATTGTCCGACCAACGTCCTGCCGCTGCTTTGGTGGTGTTGGCAATCCTTTGGGCGATAGGTTGTTATGGGTACAGAAAGCGTCACCCAGAGGTGAGTATGGTGGTGGCACCGGCAGACAGCCGTATTGCTTTCGGAGGACTTTCTTTCATTTCCGAAAACAGTACGTTCCTCACGGACGAAGGCACCGAAGTGCGTCTCACCCCCATGCAGCAGCAACTCATGGAGATGTTCTTCCGTTCTCCTTCTCACTCCCTCTCCAAGCAGGACATCTGCAACACGCTTTGGCCCAAGAAACCCGATGCCTCCGACACGCTCTACACCCTCATTCGTCGCATCAAACCCATCCTTGAAGGGCATAGCCATCTCAAAATCGAATCGGATAGGGGTAGGGCGTATGTGCTGACAGACAAGTAGTTAGCCGTTTGTCAGCAAAATGTCAGACAAATGTCAGGAAGTTTTTTCTTCCTGAGAGTGGACTTCTTCATACCTTTGTGGCGTAAAATTCTTAACGTTCAAAAAGTATGAAGAAGTTTGTTTTTATTGGTATTCAAATGTGGGTGGCTTCCTCGATGCTGTGGGCACAGGAAACCGCAGATTCGGTGGCAACGGATTCGGTTGCTACAAAAGAAGTGCAACTGGAAGGTGTGACGGTGAAAGCCGCACGCGTGGTGAAAATGGTGGATGGCATGAAGGTGTTTCCGTCGCAAGCACAGTTGGAGGCATCGGCGGATGGCTATTCGCTCTTGCAGAAGTTGTCGTTGCCGGGCATTCGTGTGGATGAGGCGATGCGGACGATAACAGCACCTGAAATGATTGGCTCGGTGCAGGTGAGAATCAACGACGTGCCTGCATCCACACAGGATTTGCTGTCGCTGGAAATGGGGACGGTACAATCCATCGACTTCATCACCTCGCCTGGATTGCGGTATGGCGACGGAGTGGCGTATGTGATTGACATTCATGTGCTTCGTCCGATTAGCGGCTATGTGGTGGGTGGCGAAGTGTTGCAGGCGGTCAATCGTCGCCATAACAGCGACAATGTGTATCTCCGCATGAACCGAGGCAAGAGCGAGTTTTCGTTCAATTATGATTTTGGGTGGACGGACTTTCGAGGCTACCGTTCTGAGGGCACGACCGATTACGCGTTGGCGGATGGCACGACGGCATCGGTCATCAACCGCACCTTCTCCTACAAGAACCCCTTCATCAGCAATGGGCTTTCTGCCAAGTACAGCCTTGCCGAAGATGAAAAGTACCTCTTCCTTGCCACACTTTCGCAAAGTTTCGGCAACTCCCCGTCCAACCATGCGGAGAAGGAGGTCATTCAGCCCCTTTCCACCGACACCGTAACCACCCAAAGCAAAGACCGCACGGGCACGACCCAACTCGACCTTTACTTCAATCTTCACCTGCCACACGCACAGACGCTGACCGCCAACGCTGTGGGTACGTATGTGGGCAGTCGTTACGGTTATTCTTACGATGCCGTATCCCCTTATATATATAATGTACGCGGGCGAACCTATTCCCTCACCTCCGAGTGGCTCTATGAGAACCGCTTCAAGCCCTTCACGTTCTCTGTGGGCTTCAAGCAACATCAGCAATACCTGGGCAATGAATACACAGGTGACTTGCTGAAAGACAATCCCTTGCACAACTCTGGTCAGTACCTCTACGCACAACTGCGGGGCAAACTCTTCGGAGTGGGGTATAAGGCAGGCATGGGCGTGAGTCATGTGTATTACAGTCAGCAAGGCGGCTCGTTCAACTATTGGTTGCCACGTCCGAAGGTGACGCTCAATTACCCGCTCACCTCCTCGCTTTCATTGAGTTACGACTTCGAGATGCGGAGTTCAGCCCCTCGCATTGCCCAACTCACCGATGTAACGCAACTGAACGAACGTGTGTTGCTGCCCTTTGCTTTGATTGAAGAACTGAGCATCGGCAATCCCACCCTCAAGACCAATCCTGACTATGAGCATCAACTTCGTCTTGACTACGACAGCCGTCATGTCACCAACAGTTTTCTTGCCCTCTATCGCAACTGCCATCGCACTCGAATGCAGGACATCGCTCGGAAAGAAGACCCTCTCTGTCCTTTGGACATCTCCCCCGTGAATGGGGAGAGCCATTCGGAAAGTTTGTCGTTGGGAACCTTACCGGATGGCTTCCCCTCGCCCTTTACGGGAGAGGGGTTGGGGAGAGGGTCTCTCGTTCAATACATCTTCTCCCGCACCAATCAGGGCAGCGTGCAGATGATTTATCTCTACGACTATCTCACCCTCCACCTGATTCCCGAGAAGTTCGACCTCACGCTCTATGGCAATTTCCTCCGGTGCTTCAATTTTGGCGACCACTACACCCATCTTCGCAACACACTGATGGGCGGTTTCGACCTTAATGTCTATCTCGGAAAGTTCACGCTTTCAGCCAGTTACGACAGCGGATGGCACTTCCTCGAAGGCGAAGGAAAAGGTGACGGTGGCTATGCGTCCTATCTTGCCGTCTCCTACCGACTCGGCAAACTCGGTTCCCTTTCCCTCTTTTGGCAGCACCCCTTCGACGGCGACGGACCTGAAAACAAGTCCGAACTCCTCAATCGCTATCTGCACAAAACCGTCTCTTCCCGCAACACAGACTTTGGCAACATGGTATCCCTCCGCCTCTCCCTCCATCTGTCGCATGGCAGACGCTACGCAACGGAGCAGCAGACGCTGAAGAACACAGGCGTGGACAGCGGCGTGGTGAAGCACGAATAGGCAGCCTTTGCCGTGCTTCGGTCGAGATGAATCTTTAGATGGGGAACCACACGAAGGCGGCACAGTCCCACAGGGCGTGGGACAGCAGGATGGCGAGAAAATGCCGTGGCATGAGCCGATAGAGACCGCCCCAGCACACCCCGCACACCATCGCAGCCATGATGAGCA
>CALAVF010000092.1 GCA_937892315.1 uncultured Prevotellaceae bacterium
CCTCGGTGGTCTGAGTCACACCACTTGGGCGGTGTGACTCAGACCACTTTTGGGGATACGAGGTGGGGGTTAATAAGCCTCGTCGGTGGCGATTTCCTCTCGGTCGAGTTTCTTGCGGTCAATCTTTCGCCATGCCACAACGATGTAGGCAAGAACGAAGGGGATGAGGAGGCTGACGTATGCCATGGTGCGGAGAGTGAACTCGCTGGAGCAAGAGTTGGCGATGGTCAGCGAGGACTGGAGGTCGGCGGTCGAGGGATAGTAAGCCGTGTTGTTCCATCCGGCACAAAGCAGGAGGGCAAGGACGGTGAGGACGGTGCCGATGCCCGCAGGCCAGATGCCGCCGATGTAGGTCTTGCTGACGATGGTGCGAATGATGCCGTAGAGGACGAGCACCACGCCGATGAGCAGGAGGGCGAGCAAGTACCACATCTCCAAGAGGTTGTGAAGGTATTTATAAGGCTCGATGGAGATGATGCCCGTGACGGGGTCGTAGGCGTAACCATCCTTCAGAAGCAGGTGTACGAGATAGGCAACGAAAAGCAGGAGGAAGACGATGGTGGTGCCCACCAACCGCACGGAGGCACGGGAACGGATATTCTCGTCGGCAACATTGTTCATCACGTAGAGGATGCCAAGGGTGCGTGCCAGAGAGAAGACGGCAAATCCGAAGATGAGCACCCACGGATTGAGCAGGGCATCCAGTCCATGTGAGGCGTTTGCCCATTGGCTGATGACGGGCTGTACGCCTGTGAGGTTGTCTTTTGCCACGATGAAGTTCGACCCCTCGAAGAAGGTGGCGACGGCTCCGCCCAGAAGGAGGGGACCGAGGATGCCGTTGATGACGAGGAAGGTCTGGAAGGTCTTGACGCCGAGCAGGTTGCCGAGTTTGTTCTGAAACTCATAACTGACGGCTTGCAGCACGAAGGTGAAGAGGATGAGCATCCACAGCCAGTATGCCCCACCGAAGGAGGTGCTGTAGAAGAGGGGGAAGGAGGCGAAGAAGGCACCGCCAAAGGTGACGAGCGTGGTGAACGTGAACTCCCACTTGCGACCCGTCGAGTTGATGACAAGTCGGCGACCTTCGGCATCACCGCCTAACGAACCGACCAAGGAATTGGCTCCCTGCACAAACATGAGGAAGACCAACAGGGCTCCTAACAACGAAACGAGGAACCACCAGTATTGCTGCAAGAATTCATAACTCATATTCTGGCCCTTTCTTTATTTGTTTCATTAAGATGTTGATTTCTACTGCCAGCATCGTGGTGAAGAGGATGAGGAAGATGAAGAAGGTGAGCATGACGCTGGAGGAGTGGAGGTTGCTGACCGATGCCCAGGTAGGGAGCATGTCCTGAATGGTCCATGGCTGGCGACCGAACTCGGCAACGAGCCAGCCACTCTCGGAGGCGATGTATGCCAGGGGAATCATGGCGAGGGCTGTCCAGTAGAGCCACTTGGGGGCGGCGGTGATGTCTTTCTTATAGACGAAGAAGAGGATGACCATGAAGAAGAGGATGAGCAGACAGCCGACACCCACCATGATGCGGAAGGCATAGAAGTTGACGGGCACAAAGGGAACGAGTTCGCTCTTGTCGCGGATGTAGCCATAGCCGAAATAAGGCATGTTCTCCTTGAGCACTTCGAGATGGTAAGCCACAACGGAAGCATCGACGTCGCTGGAACCATACTTTGCCTGACGATAGGCAGCCAAAGCCTCAATCGCCTTCTTGCCACGTTCGATTTTCTCGTCGGCAGAGAGTTCGACGGTTCCGTCGGGCTTGGTGTAGCCGTTCAGGATGTCGTTGATGCCTGGCACATAGCCGTGAGGGTCGTTGGTGGCGAGGATGGAGAGGGCGTATGGCACGGCTATCTTCATCGGAGCCTCAGCCTCATTCTCGTAGTCGGGCTGAGCGAAAGGATTGACGAGGGCGATGGCTGTGAGGCTCTGGTCGGTGCCGCCATTGTAGAGGGCTTCCATGGCTGCCAACTTCATGGGCTGCACTTCTGCCACACGGAAAGCGGAGTGGTGTCCCGTCAATGCTGCACCTACCGATGCCACCAAACCCACGATGGCACCTATCTTGATGCTCTCCAACGCCAGTTTCTTTTCCCTGCCCTTCAGCAGATACCAGCAGGAGACTGCCACCGCGAAGACGGCTCCGATAATCCATGCGGAGATGACGGTGTGGCAGAACTTGTCGATGGCAAAAGGCGAGAGTGCCACCTCGGCGAAGGACACCATCTCGCTGCGCATCGTGTCGGGGTTGAACTCACACCCCACGGGGTACTGCATCCAGGCGTTGGCCACCAGAATCCACCATGCCGAGATGGTGGCACCCAGTCCTGTCAGCCACGTAGAGGCCAGGTGGAAGCCCGGCGACACCTTTTTCCAGCCGAAGTACATGACGGCTACGAAGGTCGACTCCATGAAGAAGGCCACGATACCCTCGATGGCCAGTGGCGCACCGAAGATGTCGCCCACGAACCATGAGTAGTTCGACCAGTTGGTGCCAAACTCAAACTCCAGGATAATGCCCGTGGCCACACCC
>CALAVF010000093.1 GCA_937892315.1 uncultured Prevotellaceae bacterium
CAAGTGTGACTGGAGTTCAGACGTGTGCTCTTCCGATCTAGCCCGATGGGTGCCAGAATGTTGCGGCGGTGGGTGGTGTTTCCGTTGAAGGATGTGAAGCCCATCGTGGAGCGGCAGAATGTGGTGGAGTATTTCTTCCGAGAGCCAGACTTGAGGGATGCCATCTGTGATTACCTGCACCAGATTGGCGACTTGGAACGCATCTCCAGCAAGGTGGCGGTGGGGCGTGTGAATCCGCGTGAGATGGTGCAGTTGATGTTGGCGCTGAAGGCGGTGGAACCCATCAAGAACTTATGTCGGCAAACGGAGAGTGACAGCCTTCGCCGCATGGGGGAGGGGCTGGATGCCTGTCTCCCGCTGCGTGACCGCATCGAGAAGGAACTGAATCCCTCGCCGCCATTGGTGGTGAACAAGGGGAAGGTGATTGCCGACGGGGTGAATGCCGAACTGGACGAGTTGCGGCAAATCGCCTATTCGGGCAAGGACTACCTCTTGCAGATTCAGCAGCGAGAGGCGGAGGCAACGGGCATTCAGAGTCTGAAAATAGGCTTCAACAATGTGTTTGGCTACTATATGGAGGTGAGGAACACCTACAAGGATATGGTGCCGCAGGACTGGATTCGGAAACAGACGCTGACGCAGGCGGAACGATACATCACGCAGGAGTTGAAGGAGTATGAGGAGAAAATCTTGGGGGCGGAAGAGAAGATTCTGTCGCTGGAGATGCAGTTGTTCAACCAACTGGTGCTGGATGCCGCCAACTACATTCCTCAGATTCAGCGGAATGCGGCAGTGATTGGACAGATGGATTGTCTGCTGTCGTTTGCAACGGTGGCGAAGGAGTATCGCTACAACCGTCCTGTGGTGGACGAGAGTGTGGTTATCGACATCAAGCAGGGAAGGCACCCCGTGATTGAACGGCAGATGCCTGTGGGTGAGGAGTATGTGGCGAATGACCTCTATCTCGACTCGGACAAGCAGCAAATCATCATCCTGACGGGTCCGAACATGGCAGGTAAGTCGGCTTTGCTTCGACAGACGGCACTCATCACCATCTTGGCACAGATAGGCAGTTTCGTGCCTGCCGACAGTGCCCGCATCGGATTGACGGACAAGATTTTCACCCGTGTGGGGGCATCGGACAACATCTCGGTGGGCGAATCGACTTTCATGGTGGAGATGAACGAGGCGGCAAGCATCTTGAACAACCTGAGTGCGAGGTCGCTGGTGCTGTTTGATGAGTTGGGTCGAGGCACTTCCACGTATGACGGAATCTCGATAGCATGGGCGATTGTGGAGTATATCCATGAGAATGCGAAGGCACACGCAAGGACGCTTTTTGCCACTCACTATCACGAACTGAACGAAATGGAGAAGATGTTGCCGAGGGTGAAGAACTTCAATGTGAGTGTGAAGGAGGTGAATGGCAAGGTGATTTTCATGCGTAAGTTGGTGCCTGGCGGCAGTGAACACTCGTTCGGTATCCATGTGGCAAGGATTGCCGGCATGGCACCATCGGTGGTGAAACGTGCCGAACAGGTGCTGAAGGAGTTGGAGGCGAACAACTCGGGCGATGGCATCAGCCGTCCGAAGACGGAATCCATCCAGACGGTGAGCAAGAGTGGGGTGCAGTTGAGTTTCTTCCAGTTGGACGACCCCGTGCTTTGCCAAATCCGAGATGAGATACTGAACCTCGACATCAACAGCCTCACGCCTCTGGAGGCACTGAACAAACTGAATGATATCAAGAGGATTGTGAGAGGAAAGTAGCGGGAGATTGTACCCTCGTCAGTAAGAAATCATCTATAACCTTGAATAAATAGCCAATCTATGAAATCTAAAATTGTACATGACACCAGCATTTTTGTTGCGATGTCGGATGCCTTGGCATCATTTTTTGAGATTTTCACGGGAGACAAGAGTTTCGATATGGGTAAGTTGAAACACGCTGACATCTATATCGGAAACGAGCATTACAAGGCTCGCGGTAAGATGCTCAACTCCAGTCGAGTAAACGAATGTTTCCGTTTGTCTCTGGAGGACGATTCGGAAAACGAGAAGCATCTGGTTTTGCGTCGCCTCGTACCTGCGTTTGTGAGTCGGCACCCCAATTGCAAGGGCTTGTTGAAGCGTGATTATGAGTTGTTCCATGAGTTCGAGATGGAGAAATGCCCTCATATCATCAAGTTGATTGATTATGTTGAGGAAGAGGATGCCCTCATCAGCGAACTGGTTCCTGGTTTGTCTTTAGACCTCTTTGTGAAGCAGAATCCAGAGTATTATTTTAAGCGGAGAACCACCATCAAGATGCTGAAGCAACTGATTACCACCATTGGCTTCTTGCACGACCGAGGGATGTCCCATTTGGACATTTCTCCTGCATGTATTTTGGTGAAGAGTTCTCCTGAGCATGACATCATGTTGCTCAACAATGGATTGGCTGCTGCAATTCACGATGAAATACCTTTAGGACCGCTGCAAGGGGCTGATTTGCCTCCTGAGATGCAGCAGGGAGGTCCCTATGACAAGAGAACGGACATCTGGGAGATTGGAAAGATTATCAAGATGATTATTCAGGTTCGCAAGCAAGACCCCACACGTGCCAGCAATCATCTGAAACTCATTGCCATCAAATGTATGAAGAAGAACCCTGCTGATCGTTATCATAATGTCAATGAGATTCTGCACGACATTGAGGTGTGGGAGCACCTGTATGATAACTTTGGTGCGGCAGGAAAACATGGACAGAAAGATGAGTGAGACACTTTTGGAAAGGCGGCTCACACGCATAGGTCTTCGATGAATAAAAAAGAACGCCCTGAAGAAGTCAATTTTCAGGGCGTTCCTTATTTTTTAATAGTTGTATTCATCGTATGAAACAACAACGTTCACCTTGCCTCTTAATCAATCTCTTCGTCAGCCTCATAACCTCCCATCTCGCGGATGGCGTTCTTCAGCATGGTATATTGCTGGAAGAGGTGGTTAACAGGCTCTTCTCCCTGCGTGTAGTCGTGCATAGGAGCCTTGAGGAAGAAACTGAGGAAACGCTGGATGCCGCTCTTGCCGGCGCGGGCAGCGAGGTCGCTGAGCAAGCAGAGGTCGAGCAGCAGCGGTGCGGCAAGAATAGAGTCGCGGCAGAGGAAGTTAATCTTAATCTGCATGGGGTAACCCATCCATCCGAAGATGTCAATGTTGTCCCAGCCTTCCTTGTTGTCGTTGCGTGGAGGATAGTAGTTGATACGCACCTTGTGGTAGTATTGTGTGTCCTCGTCGTTGCCATGTCCGTAGAGGTCTGGCTGAGTTTCTGGTTTCAAGATGGTCTCCAGAGTGGAGAGTTTGCTGACCTCCTTTGTGCGGAAGTTGGCAGGTTCGTCCAGCACCAAACCGTCGCGATTGCCAAGGATATTGGTAGAGAACCATCCGTTCAGACCGAGGCAGCGAGTGCCGATGATAGGTGCAAAACCGGACTTCACCAGTGTCTGACCTGTCTTGAAGTCCTTGCCGGCGATAGGCACATTCAGTTTCTTTGACATTTCCCACATGGCGGGGATGTCCACCGTTGTGTTCGGGGCACCCATGATGAAAGGAGCACCTTCTGCCAGTGCTGCGTATGCGTAGCACATAGATGGAGCGATGTTTACAGTGTCATTGGCTTTCATGGCAGCCTCAAGATGTTCGAGCGTGTCGTGTACAGCCATGTTAGGAGACACGTAGATTTCAGTTGAAGCAGCCCATGCCACAACGATGCGTGAGCAGTTGTTTTCAGTCTTGAACTTGCGGATGTCCTCGCGAAGAGCCTCTACCATCTCCCAACGAGTGGCACACTGCTTCACGTTGTCACCGTCCAGACGCTTGGCAAAGTTCTTGTCGAATGCTGCTTTCATTGGGACAATTTTCTCCAACTCATCTTTTACGGGCAGGATGTCCTTTTCTTTCAGCACCTCTGCATACATGGCACTTTGGAAAGCGTTGGCGGGATAGACATCCCATGCTCCGAACACGATGTCGTCGAGTTTTGCCAGCGGAACGAGTTCAGAATAAGATAGATACTTTTTATTTTCACCCTTACCGACGCGAATCTTGTCATACTGGGTCATTGAGCCAACTGGCTTAGCAAGTCCTTTGCGAGCCATCAGCACACCTGTCATGAAGGTGGAAGTGACGGCACCAAGTCCAACGACCATAATGCCCAAATTCCCTTCTGCAGGCTTTACATTTTGATTTGCCATTTTTTGTATTGTTTTCAAGTTTTGAACACTTCATGCCAAAAATCCTACAAAGGTACGGAAAAGGTTATAAAGGGGAGAGGTCACGAAATCCTCTTTTATGTTCCCTTTTTCCTATTTAACACACTTTAACCATAATTGGCATAAGTGGTGCTTTCAAAGTACATTATCCTTTCAGTTTGTCAAACCCTTCTCCGTACACACCTTCCGCTTTCGTTTGCGAGATGAAAGCCGTGGGGTCAATCGCCTTGATGAGACGGAACAGTGCCACCGATTGGTTCTTTTTTGCCACCACCATCAGCACACTTACGGGTTGCTGGCTATAGCATCCTGTGCCAGGCAGCAAGGTGGCAGAGCGTTCCAGTTCTTTGTTGATGCCCTCGTAGATTTCCTGCGGTTTCTTGGTGATGATGAAGAACTGCACCGATTGCTGCACATAGTTCATCACATAGTCGAGCATCATATTGCACACGAACATATCGACAAAGCCGAAGGCCAAACGCTGCCAGTCGTGCAGAAGAGGATAGGAGGCACTGATGATGAAGATGTCGAGATAGAGCAGCATACGTCCCAAACTGACATGGCGATATTTGTTCACCATGGCGGCAATGATGTCGGTGCCGCCTGTGCTGCCTTGATGGAGGAAGCATTGTGCCAATCCCATGCCACAAAGTGACGAGCCAAAAAGAACAGCCATGAGTCCTTGGTCATCGCCCAGATAGCGGGGAAGATGCGTGGCACCCTCTCCCTCGCTTGCCAGCAACAGACGTTGCAATGCCCACAGAAAGAAAGTGAGCACCAGCACGGCATAGATGGTCTTGATGCAGAACTTGATGCCTAATATCTTCATGGCACCCAGCAGCAGAAAGGCGTTGATGATGAGGTAGGTGACCTGCATCTCCAGTCCTGTCACATAGTAAATCAAAGCACAAACACCTGTCAGACCTCCCGACGGAATCTCGTAGGGAAGGAGAAAAACCGTCCAGCCGATGGCATAGATAAGAAGCCCCAGTGTGATGAAGAGGTAGTCTTCTACCTCATTTTTCCATTTGTTGAATATCATCGTTGTCGTTTTTTACTGATAAAAAAGGCTCCAGAATGCCTGATGGCATCCCGGAGCGTGTCGTATGTATTTAACGGGATAAAATCCTTTTTTTACTCTGCATTCTCAGTTTCTTGTTCTTCATCTTCTGCTGCCGACGAAGGAATGAACTCTTTGCCCGTGATGGCAGCCATAATCTTCTTTTCGATTTCCTCTGCCAGTTCGGGGTTGTCCTGCATCAGTTGCTTGGTGGCATCGCGACCCTGTGCCAGACGAGTGCCCTCATAACTGAACCAACTTCCGCTCTTCTTCAGGATGCCTGCATCGACGCCGAGGTCCACCAGTTCACCGCTCTTGCTGATGCCTTCGCCATACATGATGTCGAACTCACACTTGCGGAATGGTGGAGCCACCTTGTTCTTCACAATCTTTATCTTTGTCAGATTGCCCAGAATCTCGTCCCCGTTCTTGATGGGTGTGCTCTTGCGTACATCGATACGTACACTGGCATAGAACTTCAGGGCGTTACCACCCGTTGTCGTCTCAGGGTTGCCGAACATTACGCCAATCTTCTCACGCAACTGGTTGATGAAGATGCAAGTCGTATTCGTCTTGCTGATGGTACCCGTCAGTTTGCGGAGTGCCTGACTCATCAAACGGGCATGAAGACCCACCTTGTTCTCGCCCATGTCGCCCTCGATTTCTGCCTTAGGAGTCAAGGCAGCCACAGAGTCAATGACGATGATGTCCACCGCACTTGAACGAATCAGTTGGTCGGCAATCTCCAACGCTTGTTCACCATTGTCTGGCTGGCTAATCCAGAGGTTGTTCACATCCACGCCCAACTTTTCTGCATAGAAGCGGTCGAAAGCGTGCTCTGCATCGATGAATGCAGCCACACCGCCAGACTTCTGACATTCGGCAATCGCATGGATGGCAAGCGTTGTCTTACCAGACGATTCTGGACCAAAAATCTCGATGATACGTCCCTTGGGGTATCCACCCACGCCCAGTGCAGCATTCAAGCCGATGGAGCCAGAAGGGATTACGTCGATATGTTCAATATTTTCATCGCCTAACTTCATGATAGCACCCTTGCCAAAGTTCTTCTCAATGTTCGCCATTGCCGACTGCAGGGCCTTCATTTTTTTTTCTTGAGGAGTCAAGTTCGCATCCTCTTTTTCCTTTTGTATCTTTGCCATAATTTTAGTTACAATTTTATGCTAATAAGTGTTGAGTAAAACCCTGTTTACAACTCCAAGTCTCCGTCGTGAATCTCGTGCCAAGGCAGACCTTGCGTGTTCAGTTGTTCCATGAATGGGTCGGGGTCGAACTCTTCCACATTCCAAACGCCTGGACGCTTCCAGATGCCCTGCATGAACAACTTGGCACCAATCATGGCAGGAACGCCCGTCGTGTAACTGACACCCTGCATACCTGTCTCTTCGTAGGCGGCACGGTGAGAGCAGTTGTTGTACACGTAGTACGTGTGCTCCTTCCCGTCCTTGATGCCACGGATGCGGCAGCCAATGCTCGTCTGACCCTCGTAGTTCTCACCCAGTTCTTGTGGGTTAGGCAACACAGCCTTGAGGAATTGCAGCGGCACAATCTTCACCTTCACGGGACCGCTACCATCAGCAGCCTCTGCTGTATATTCAATCTCGTCGATGCGAGACATGCCGATGTTCTGAATCACATCCAGATGCTTCAGATACTGTTCGCCAAAGGTCATCCAGAAACGGGCACGCTTGATGGTCGGATAGTTCTTCACCAACGACTCAATCTCCTCGTGGTGCAGCAGGTAAGACTCCTTCGGACCAATCTCTGGATAGGTGAGTGGCTGGTGAATCTCCAGCGGCTCCGTCTCCACCCACTTGCCATTCTCCCAGTAGAGACCCTTCTGGGTGATTTCGCGGATGTTGATTTCGGGGTTGAAGTTAGTGGCAAAAGCCTTGTGGTGGTCACCTGCGTTGCAATCCACGATGTCCAGATACTGAATCTCGTCAAAGTGATGCTTGGCAGCGTATGCCGTGTAGATAGATGTTACACCAGGGTCGAAGCCGCAGCCGAGAATGGCTGTCAGACCTGCCTGTTCGAAACGCTCCTTGAACGCCCATTGCCAAGAGTACTCGAAGTGTGCCTCGTCCTTTGGTTCATAGTTTGCCGTGTCCAGATAACTCACACCACTCTGCAGGCAAGCCTCCATGATGGTCAAGTCCTGATAAGGCAGTGCCAAGTTCATCACGAGGTCGGGCTTGTAACTGTTGAAAAGAGCCACCAGTTCGGGCACATTGTCAGCATCCACATGAGCCGTTTTGATGCTGCCCGCAGGCACCAGCCCTTTGTCCTCTATCGCCTTTGCCAATGCCTTGCACTTCGACTCTGTGCGACTGGCAATCATGATGTCAGTAAATACGTCGCTGTTCTGAGCAACCTTGTGTGCAGCCACCGAGGCAACGCCTCCTGCACCGATAATCAATACTTTTCCCATGATATGTATGTTCGTTTTTTGATTTGGGTACAAAGTTAGTAATTTTAAGTGAAAAGTGACAAAAGAAAATGAGAAATGTTTTTTTCAAGCGTGCTTGAAAAGTGAAAAAAATCATTATTTAATGTTTTCGCCCGAAGTCTGCTGGAATCTCGCCCCATTCATTTGTTGGCCACTTTAAGATAGGGTTCTTGTAGGTGTTGTCTCTCAGCCATGCTTCCGCACGAGCAATCAACTGAAACAGCGGTTCAGTTTTTCCGTCCCTTGTCAGCGTTGTCTTGCACTTCCGTTTCCTCACCCACAACTGGGCATTCACGCTGTCGCTGTAGATGGGCATCGTATCCAGTCCCTTCTTTTTCAGCAGTGCCAACCCATGCACAATCGCCAAAAACTCCCCGATATTGTTCGTTCCCCACACAGGGCCATAGTGGAAAATTTCCTTTCCTGTTCGCAGATAGACCCCCCTGTATTCCATCATTCCGGGATTGCCACTACAAGCCGCATCCACGGCGATGGACTCGTTGATGGCAGCAGCGGGTAGCACCAGTGGAATCTCTGGGTGGGGTGTGGTCATTGCCACTTTTTCGGCAGGTACTTCTTTCTCTCGGGTCAATCCTGCTGCAGCAATCTTCTCTCTTGTCGCCTTATACCCCATCTCAAACGCCTCCTTCGCCTCTGCTTCCGTCTTGAATGACTGGTACAAAGCACCCTGATAGCCTTTCACAGCCTCCTCACAGGCTTCCCAAGTGTCGTACACTCCTCTTTCGAAGCCATCCCAAACCACATAAAATTTCTGTTTCTTTGTCATACTTTGATACTTTTTGCAAAGATACGAAGAAAATTCTCACGCACCAAACTTCCCACCCTAAACATCACCCTCATGCTTCTTTTCTCTTCGACACCCCTTGTCGCTACCTCGTCTCGTATCAATTCGTGTCAAGGTGTTATATCAATACAATACGGGGACATGAATTGATACGTTACCTGCATATACAAAAAAGGTGGCACCTGATCACTCAGATGCCACCCCCATTAAAAACGTTTCAATGATGAAAAAATGATGTTCGATTAGAGTTGAGGACCAGCAGCAACAAGTGCCTTGCCTGCTTCGTTAGTTGTGTACTTGTTGAAGTTCTTGATGAAGCGGCCAGCGAGATCCTTTGCCTTCTCTTCCCAGATAGATGCGTCAGCATAAGTGTCGCGTGGGTCGAGGATAGCAGGGTTCACGTTTGGCAGAGCCGTTGGAACTTCGAAGTCAAAGTATGGAATCTTCTTCGTTTCAGCCTTGAGGATAGAGCCGTCGAGGATGGCGTCGATGATACCACGAGTGTCAGGAATAGAGATACGCTTGCCGGTACCATTCCAACCTGTGTTCACGAGGTAAGCCTTAGCGCCGCTCTTCTGCATCTTCTTCACGAGTTCCTCTGCATACTTAGTTGGGTGCAACTCGAGGAATGCCTGACCGAAGCAAGCAGAGAAAGTTGGAGTTGGCTCTGTGATACCACGCTCTGTACCTGCGAGTTTTGCAGTGAAGCCAGAGAGGAAGTAGTACTGAGTCTGCTCTGGAGTGAGGATAG
>CALAVF010000094.1 GCA_937892315.1 uncultured Prevotellaceae bacterium
GAGCCACAATCTCGTTGCGGAACGCCTTGCCAATCTGGGCGATGCCGAAAGGAATCTTCATGCGGCCAGTCTTCTGCACGTTCAGGTAGTTCACGAAGATGCCCTGAGCCGTTTCTGGCCTCAGGTAGATGGTCGATGCCCCCTCGGCGGCGGCACCCATCTCCGTCTTGAACATGAGGTTGAACTGACGCACGTCCGTCCAGTTTCGTGTGCCGCTGATGGGGCAGACAATCTCCTCGTCGAGAATAATCTGCTTCAGTCCTTCGAGGTCGATGCCACCCTCAGCGTTCATCACCTCCTGATAACGCTGGTGCAGTGCGTCACGCTTTGCCTGTTCCTCCAGCACACGGGCAGAAGTGGCACGGTACTGAGCCTCGTCAAACGCGTCGCCGAAACGCTTCCTTGCCTTCGCCACTTCCTTCTCAATCTTCTCGTCGTACTTGGCGATTTGGTCTTCGATGAGCACATCCGCACGGTAACGCTTCTTCGAGTCGCGGTTGTCAATCAGCGGGTCGTTGAACGCATCCACGTGACCCGAAGCCTTCCAGATGGTCGGGTGCATGAAAATTGCCGAGTCGATGCCCACGATGTTCTCATGCAGCAGCACCATGTACTGCCACCAGTATTGCTTGATGTTGTTCTTCAACTCCACACCGTTCTGACCATAGTCATACACGGCGCCCAGTCCGTCGTAAATCTCCGAAGAGGGGAACACGAATCCGTATTCCTTGCAGTGGCTCACCACCTTCTTGAAAATGTCTTCTTGCTGTGCCATATCGTTGTTCAGTATTTTTATGATTGTTCAATGAGTCGAGTCGCAAACTCGCAAAACTCGCTGCAAAGGTACGACTAAGCGAGCGAAAAACCAAATTTATCAGAACATTTCTTTCCCCAGAGCCCCAGAGCGGGACAGGAAACAGCCAGAACTCCATCCCCCGCAGGTTCGCCAAGCGAGGAAACCCCTGATGGCACACGTGCCATCCCCTGCAAAGCCTATTCCGCCTCCAAGGGGGCATAAGGGTGCGGACGAGATAGCAAGACACCCGTCGCCCGGTCGCGTGCCCCGCCCACTTTCAGGTGGTCGCGGTTGGCGGCGACTTGCAGTTGGTAGATGTGCTCGCGAGTGTCCTTGCGAAAACCCTCATACTTGCGTTTGGTGATGGGGAACGAACCCGAACGGAGGCTCACCGCCTCCCATGTGTAGAGTCGGTCGGTGTCATAGAGTTTGAGAATCAGCCCCGGCAGGCCGCCGAACGTCCACGGCCCGAGCCGCACGGGGATGTCGGCGGCAAACCACGCCACGAAGTCACGGCCTCGCCAGTGGCAGGTCGCCTTTTGGCACAGATGCCCAAGAAGGCTTTGCCGCTCGTCGTGCAACGTCCATTGCTGCTGTGCAAGCGGTTCGGTGTAGTAGGCGTTGTAGCGTTCCATCGCCCACGGCATCCACGCATAGAGCGTCTGCACCCCTTGCTCCGTGAAAATCTCCGTGTACTGATATTCGCTCCAGTAGTTGCCCTCACGCCCCGAGGTGAACGCACTGCTGGGCACCCCCTCGGCATGGGGATTCGCCTTCAGATAGGCATCATAGAGCGAATCAGCCCGTTCCAAGAAGCGGCTGTAGTGCTTGCTCAGTTCCTTCCCTGCCCTCAGCACATGCAGGTCGAGGTATGTGTTAGGGTCGCCAAGGTCTGTCGCGTTCCACGCATACTGCACCTCCACCTGTGCCTCTCCCACCACTTCCACCTTCCCCACGCCCCTCGGCTTCGGTCGCATTACATGCCCCTGCTTCTGTTGCGCACTCGCCCCGCCACACATGGCAACGAGGGCAATCAAAATCGCCACAAATCTTTTCTTTTGCATTTCTTTCA
Source organism: uncultured Prevotellaceae bacterium (assembly GCA_937892315.1). The sequence goes on from CALAVF010000094.1 coordinate 1,869, forward strand.
TCAATATTTCCGTTTCTTTGTTTCCTCTTTTTGACTGCTTTCGTCACCCCAAAAGTGGTCTGAGTCACACCGCCCAAGTGGTGTGACTCAGACCACCGAGGCGGTGT
>CALAVF010000095.1 GCA_937892315.1 uncultured Prevotellaceae bacterium
TATGGTGTTCTGACGATAATTCTTTGAAGTATATGCCCATTTTTCAAATAAAGTTTCAAATGATTTATCAAATGAATGGAAATCGTTCCTGACGTATTTTTCACGCATGAACGTTTCTATACGATGTAGCACAGTCCTGTGGTGTACCTGCGTCCGTTCACTGATAAAACGTCCTGTCCGTGGGTCTGCTTTGGAGGTCATTTCATCAACATACTTCGTGAAAAAATCCAATGGGGTTATTTTCTTCTTTTCTTCTTCCTTCTTCTCTCCCTCATTCAATTTATGGAAAATATACGTCATCGTATGCTTGACGAAATGAGGAGTAGTCGTATATCCTTGTCTCATGCGTGGGTCATTATATTTAAGATAGTGTTCCCATTCCTTATCAGCTGCGTCAAGCATTTTGTTTACCTTACGACTATATCTGTTCATCCTGTCTGTGAACTTTGTTGAACTCACCTCGCACCTTTGGGCTGCAACATCCCACGTCTTTGAATATACACGAAGTCCGGTACTGACTTTGATACGTTTTTTCTGATAGAAGCAACAGGCATTTAATAGTGTCTGTTCTTCAGTCTTGTCTTTAAGATTATACTTTAACTTCATATCCGATTTTATATTTGACGGTGCAAAGGTACTAATAAAAATCGAAATCACAAAATTTCAGGGGGCGCAAGGGGACGAAATCGGGGGACGTTTTTGACAACTCTGTACAGAAAACGCTTCTCGCACTTTTTCAGATAGTTACGGCGAAAAGCGTTGATTTTCAGCAGAAAATATGAATTACTGAGGAGAAAACCCCTTATTTTCGAGAGTTTGTATTATTCCCACTCTATCGTTGCTGGTGGCTTTGAGGAGACATCGTAGCAGACACGGTTGACACCACGTACACCCCGGATGATGCTGTTGGAGACTTCGGCCAGGAAGTCGTAGGGGAGTTTGGCCCAGTCTGCTGTCATGGCATCGGCACTGGTGACGGCACGCAGGGCTACGGGGTTTTCGTAGGTGCGCTCGTCGCCCATCACGCCGACGGACTTTACGTCGGAGAGGAGGATGGCTCCTGCCTGCCAAATCTGGTCGTAGAGCGAGACTTCGATTTCGCCGTCTTTCATGTTGGCTGGAACGCCTGCTGCCAGAACACGGCGGGCTTCTTCGCCTGAGAGCTTTACCTTCCAGCCCCGCAGTCCACGGATGAAGATGTCGTCGGCTTCCTGCAAGATGCGCACTTTTTCGGGCGTGATGTCGCCCAGAATCCGCACGGCCAGACCTGGGCCTGGGAAGGGATGGCGTGTTATAAGGTGTTCGGGCATCTGCAACTGGCGACCTACGCGGCGTACTTCGTCCTTGAAGAGCCACTTGAGGGGTTCGCAAAGTTTCAAGCCCATCTTCTCGGGCAGACCGCCCACATTGTGGTGGGACTTGATGACCTTGCCTGTGATGTTGAGCGACTCGATGCGGTCGGGATAGATGGTGCCCTGTGCGAGCCACTTGGCTCCTTCGATTTTCTTTGCCTCGGCTTCAAACACGTCGATGAAGCCAGCACCGATAATCTTGCGTTTGCGTTCGGGTTCAGCCACTCCAGCCAGTTCGGTGTAGAACTTCTGAGAAGCATCGACACCCACCACGTTGAGACCAAGGCACTCGTAATCGCGAAGCACATCGGTGAACTCGTTCTTGCGGAGCAGTCCGTTGTTGACGAAGATGCAGGTGAGGTTCTTGCCGATGGCACGGTTCAGAAGCACGGCTGCCACCGACGAATCGACACCACCCGAGAGACCGAGAATCACTTTGTCGTCACCTACCTGCTGACGAAGTTCTGCCACCGTTTGGTCAACGAACGAAGCGGGCGACCAGTCTTGCTTGCCGCCGCAAATATCGACGACGAAGTTCTTCAGCAACTGTGTGCCGTCGATGGAGTGGAACACTTCGGGATGGTACTGCACGCCCCAAATCTTCTCGTCGTTGGCGGCGTATGCGGCAAACTTCACCGTGGCAGTCGAAGCGATGCAACGGAAGCCCTCTGGCAATTTCGTGATGGTGTCACCATGTGACATCCACACCTGGCTGTTCTCGGCAAAGCCTTTCAGCAGTGGATTGCCAGCCTCCATGAACTCAAGGTTGGCACGTCCGTACTCGCGGGTGCCTTCGGGCTCCACTTTGCCACCAAAGGTGTGTGCCATCAACTGTGCACCGTAACAGATGCCGAGGATGGGATACTTGCCACGAATCTGCGAGAAGTCGAGTTTGAAAGCCCGCTCCTCATAGACGCTGTAAGGCGAACCCGACAGAATCACACCCATCACATCGGGGTCATCCTGCGGGAACTTGTTGTAAGGCATGATTTCGCAAAACGTGTTCAACTCACGCACACGGCGGCCAATGAGTTGGGTGGTTTGCGAACCAAAGTCTAAAATGATGATTTTCTGCATATTTTATATATGTATTATTTTCTTGGAATGTACAAAGTTAAGGAATAAATGTGAAAAATCTAAATTAGTGAGCCAAAAATTGTTCCGCATTGGCAATGGTGTCGAGTTTGCCAACATCGAGAAGTTGAAGTTGGGGGTCGAAGTGGCAATGGATGGGAACTTGATCGCAGATGGACAGGTAGAAGTCGATGATGGAGAACTTGCCTTGCCACGAGTCCATGAGGGGAAGAAGGGAGGGATGGAAGACTTGAATGCCGGAGAAAGCATACTTCTTTAATGAAGAGTGAAGAATGAAGAATGAAGAATCTCCATCGTGGGCTTGAAGTTCGGGATAGGGCGACTTCACTTCACCGGTGGCGATGTTGGTCCAACCGACGAGGCGGTCATCCTTGTCGAAAAGGAGGTAACGCTGGGTTTTGCGGTCGGAGACGAGGAGGGTGGTTGCAGTAGCGTGGGTGTAGAGGGAAAGGAGGTCGGCATTGCTGAGAATATCGACGTTGTGGACAAGGATGGGCTTGTCGTTAGGAAAGAGGCGAGCCGCTTTCTTCAGTCCCCCACCCGTTTCGAGCAGCATGTCGGTCTCGTCGCTGAACTGGATGTTGATGCCAAAACCATCGTTGGCACGAACGAAGTCGATGATTTGCTGGGCAAAGTGGTGGACGTTGATGACGATGTCGGTCACGCCGATGCCTTTCAGCCGCTCGATGAGGATTTGCACGAGGGGCTTGCCACCCACGGGCACCATGGCTTTGGGCATGGTGTCGGTGAGGGGTTTGAGGCGAGTGCCAAGTCCTGCAGCAAAGATGAGTGCGTTCATTTCAATTCTTGTGTAATATTTTGTTCTCGGTGGCAGATATGGACTTCCACACCAAATTTCTGATGGATGTGCTCGGCAACGTGCTGGGCACTATAGACGGAACGATGACGGCCGCCTGTGCATCCGAAACTGATTTGCAGATTGGCAAAACCACGTTCCTTGAAACGAGCCACATGAAAATCGACAATTTGATAGATACTATCGAGGAAGGTGAGGATTTCCCCGTCTGCCTCGAGGAAGTCGATGACGGGCTGGTCGAGTCCTGTGAGGGGCTTGTACTCGTCATATCTGCCCGGGTTGTGGGTGCTGCGACAGTCGAACACATAGCCACCGCCATTGCCCGTTTCGTCGGCGGGGATGCCTTTCTTGAAAGAGAAGGAAAAGACACGGACAAGAAGACCCTCCCCTGCCCCTCCCTGTTGAGGGAGGGAGCCATGCGGGATGTAGGTTTTGTCGTTTTGCAGATAGGCTGCAACTTTGGCTTTCTTGGCAGCCTGTTCCGCCTTGCTCTGCTCTTCCTGTTCGTTTTGAGTGATGAGGGAGAGGCAGACTTCTTTCAGATAGGGGTACGCGTCGCAAGTGCCTAAGGAGAGTTCTTGCTGCAAGTTGTGGATGGCAAGGGGGATGCTGTTGATGAAATAGGGCTTCTTTTCCCACAAGCCACGATAGCCGTATGCACCCAGCACTTGCAAGATGCGGAAGAGGACGAAGAGATGAAGTTGGGGCAGGAAGTCAGCCTTTGACAATGGTTTGAACGGCTGTAAAGCATCCAGATATTCATTGAGAAGTTGTTCTCGCAGGGCATCGGAGAACTTGGCGGATGACTGCCAGAGGAACGATGCCACATCGTAGTAGATGGGACCACGACGACCTCCTTGAAAGTCGATAAAATAAGGTTCGCCGCCTTTCAGCATGACATTGCGTGAC
>CALAVF010000096.1 GCA_937892315.1 uncultured Prevotellaceae bacterium
GCTTGATGGGCGACTCATCAGACAACTACCCCGGCTGTCTTCTCTCCCACGCCAGGGCAGCCGGGGTAGTTGTCTGATGAGTCGCCCATCAAGCCCAACAGGTCGATGACTTGAGACACCTGACTGATGCCATATTTTGCCAACACCTCTTTTTCGCCTAAGATGTCGAAGCCACCGTCAAACCGTGGTTTGTACATCTTCACGTTCTTGCCAACCAACTGCCCATAGTCTTTGTCGGGGGTCATCATATAGGTGTCAATTTCCCCGATGGATTCGCTCTGTTTTGCCAAAGTTCCGATGACATCGTCTGCCTCATATCCTGGCACTTCAATTACGGGTATGCGATAGGCTTTCAACACATCTTTTATAATAGGCACCGCAAAACGGATGCCTTCGGGAGTTTCCTCTCGTTGGGCTTTGTATGCAGGAAACGCTTCGTGGCGGAACGTAGGGCCATGAGGGTCGAACGCCACACCGATATACTCGGGATTCTCTTTGTTTAGAATCTCTTCGAGGGTATTGACAAAACCCAGCACCGCCGATGTGTTTTCACCTTTGCTGTTGATGCGTGGGTTCTTGATGAAACCATAGTAAGCCCGATAAATCAATGCGTAAGCATCGAGAAGAAACAGTTTTTTCATGTCTTTTTGGATTTTGTGTGTAAACTTACGAAAAATATTTGAAAAAAGCAGTATCTTTGCATTCGAATTTTCAAAATATGGACGCATTACAGCAAATACGCAAACCGATTGATGTAGAAATGACTCGCTATAAGCAAGTCTTCGATTCTTATCTTCAGCACTCCAACCCTATCTTGCAGGAAGTGTTGGGCAAGATTGCTCGCCGAAGAGGGAAGATGATGCGTCCTATGCTCACGCTTCTCACTGCTAAAATGCTGTCTGGAGAAGCCAATGACAATGCCATTTATACCGCTGCAACTTTTGAGTTTTTCCACACTGCCAGCCTTGTTCACGATGACATTGTGGATGAGAGCGAGGAACGTCGTGGTCAGCAGTCGGTCAATGACGCATACGGCAATCAAGTGGCGGTGTTGGTGGGTGATTTCATCTTGGCTAATGCACTGCTTTGTGCTGCTAAGACCAAAAGTTCCCGATTGATAGAAATTGTTTCCATTGCGGCACAGAATCTTGCCAGCGGTGAACTGCTCCAGTTGAACAATGTACAGAACACCGACATCAACGAAGAGGTATATTTCGACATCATTCGCAACAAAACAGCCGCTCTCTTCGCTGCTTGTGCAGAGGGTGGGGCAATGTCCACTTCTGCCGATGAAATGGACATAAATATCATGAGAACCTTCGGTGAATACTTGGGTATTTGCTTCCAAATTCGTGATGACATTTTTGACTATCACCACGATGCCTCTGTAGGGAAACCAACTGGCAATGATATGAAGGAAGGCAAACTGACACTTCCACTTATTCATGCACTACTCGCAACGAACAGCGAAGAGATGCTGACGCTTGCTCGAAAGGTGAAAGCACGGAGTGTGACACAAGATGAGGTCAACATTTTGGTCGATTTCACCAAGGAAAATGGCGGTATGGAATATGCTGTCGAAGTGATGGAAGATTATGCCCAAAAAGCAAAGAGCCTGCTTGACCGTTACCATTCGTCCGATGCCAAGCAAGCCCTTCTCGCTTATGTTGACTTTGTTATTGACCGCCAACAGTAGAAGTTTTTAGAAGAATTTCACTTCTTTTCCTTCAATTTCGGAAAGAAGTTTGTTTGCCAAAGAACTGGTTCCGAGGCGTAGCCACTGGTTGGTCAACCATTTCTCACCAAGCACTTCCTTCACAATGGTATAATAAACCAAAGCATCTTGCACGGTCTTCATGCCACCAGCGGGTTTGAAACCAATCTGGATGCCAGTCTTTTCGTAATATTCTTTGATGGCTTGGCACATCACGAAGGCTGCTTCAGGTGTGGCGGCAGGTTCTAATTTACCAGTAGAAGTTTTGATATAATCTGCTCCTGCATACATCGCTAAAAGGCTGGATTTCTTAATGTTAGATGCTGTCTTCAAGCATCCTGTTTCAAGAATCGTCTTCAATTTTTTCTCACCACAAACAGCCTTGATTTCTGCGATTTCATCACACATTCCTTCATAATCTCCAGATAGGAACTTGCCAACAGGGATAACGATGTCAATCTCGGTGGCACCATCTTTCAAGGCGAGGGCTGTTTCTGCAATCTTCACTTCCACAAAGGACTGACTGAAAGGGAAACAGGCTGAAACACAGGCGATTTCCACCTCTTCATTCTCCAATGTGTCATGACAAATCTTGGCAAAATTGGGATACACGCATACGGTTGCAACATGTCCTAATTCTGGATATACATCGTCAAACTTATTGACTTTTTCTACAAAACGAAGCACGCTGTCTTCGCTATCCGTAGTCTTTAATGTGGTGAGTTCCACGCTGTTAAGAAGGAACTTCTTCACTTCTACTGTATCATTCTCCTGCAAATGCTCTTTCAGAAGAATTTCTACTTGGCGAGCCACTTGCTCGTCATCCAACTCCAAGTGATACTCACTTAGAACTTTTTCAAACTTGCTGTCTTCCATTTTTTCTTTTATTCTTTGTTTTTAGTGTCCATGCAAATGGTAACGGGACCGTCGTTGAGCAATTCCACTTTCATGTCTGCACCAAATTCTCCCGTCTGTACTTTACCCGCCAGATTGTCCGATAAAACCGAACAAAATCGTTCGTAAAGTGGTATTGTTACCTCATGGCTTCCTGCTCTCAAATAGGAGGGACGATTTCCTTTCTTATAACTTGCCCAAAGGGTAAATTGGCTGACCACTAAGACCTCGCCATCTACATCCATAATAGACTTGTTCATTACGCCATTCTCATCATCAAAGATGCGTAAACCACAAATTTTCTTTGCCAGCCATTGTATATCTTCCTCTGTATCAGCATTTTCACAGCCAAGAAGCACCAAATAACCGTGGTCAATTGATGCTTTGACTTGCCCATTAATCGTGACGGATGCTCTTGAAACTCTTTGTATGACCGTTCTCATAAAATATAAAGATGTATCAATAATTATTCATGAAAGGCTTCTTGCAACAACTGAGCCTTTGCTGTTCCAATAACAGATGCAAGTTGTTCATAATCAGCCTCTTTTATTCTTTTAAGGCTCTTAAAATGCTTGAGCAGCAGGGTCTTGGTTGCAGCACCAATTCCTTTGATGTGGTCAAGTTCCGATTCTGTAGTATGTTTGGCTCGTTTCTGCTTGTGGAAAGTGATAGCAAAGCGGTGAACCTCATCTTGTATCTGCGTGAGCAGTTTGAAGAGTGGGCTGTCCATCTCGATACCTACTACCTTTTGTGGAAAGCCGAACAATAGTTCGTTCGTCCGGTGGTGGCTGTCCTTGGCAAGTCCTGCAATAGGAATCTCTAAGTGCAGTTGGTCTTCTATAACCTTCCGAACCACTTCCATTTGTCCCTTTCCACCGTCGGTAATGATTAGGTCGGGTAGGGGAGTCTCTTCAGCAATCGCTCGGCTGTACTTTCGGAACACAACCTCGCTCATTGATGCATAATCGTCAGGGCCAATGACCGTCTTGATATTATATTTTCTATAATCGTTTTTCGACTTTCTTCCACCAATGAATACGACACATCCTGCTACTGCATCTTGCCCCATGATGTTGGAATTGTCGAAGCACTCGATACGCATGGGGAGTTTCTCCAGTTTTAGTTTGCGTTGTAGTTCTTTGAGGATGTTGATATTTCGTTGGTCAGGATTAAGTCGTTCTGCTTGTTTGAGTGCATCAATGCGGTACTGCCTTACATTTGATTCGGAAAGAAAGAGAAGTTTTTTCTTGTCTCCGGCTTTTGGCACGATGAATTGGGCCTCTTTCAGAGTGAAATCCAGTTCAAAAGGAATGACTATTTCCTTTGACTCACTTCCATATTTTTCTCTCATGCCAACAATCGCAAGCGAAAGAATTTCTTCGGGTGTCTCGTCCATACGTTTTCTGTATTCATTGGTGAAGACTTGCGTAATACATCCGTTTACGACATGCATATAGTTGACATACGCCTTGTTTTCATCATCCTCTATGCTGAATACATCGATGTTTTGATTGGTGCTTGTGATGACTCGGCTTTTGCTGTCGAAATCTTTTGCCAACAAATATTTCCTCTTTACCGCTTCCGCTTCCAGAAATCTTTCCTGTGTTGCCAAATCTTGCATCTCTGTTTGCAACCGTTGACATAGGTTTCGAGTATTGCCACTCAAGATATCTTTTACTTCTTCGATTTGTTTTAAGTAATCTTTGCGGGTTTGGCGTCCGACACAAGGGGCTTTGCATTTGCCAATATCATAATAAAGGCAACTTTTGATTTTCCCCTGTTCTATCTTTTCTTGGCTGATATATGTATGACAGAGACGGATTTGATAGAGTTTGTCAATCAGTTCCAACATGGCGTTCAACGTTCCCGTATGGCTGAAAGGGCCGTAATAGGTTCCTACCTTTTTATCGATGTTTCGGGTTTTGATGACGCGGGGTAGGTATTCATTGGTGATACAAACGGAAGGATAGGTTTTCCCGTCTTTCAGCAGAATGTTGTAGAAGGGCTGATGCTCCTTGATGAGATTGTTCTCCTGAATCAGTGCATCTTCGTCCGTAGGAACCACCACATATTTGATGTCTTGAATCTTGCTGACCAGAATCTGTGTCTTTCGGTTCTTGGGCGAGTTGTTGAAGTAGGAACTGACACGACGCTTCAAGTTCTTTGCCTTACCCACATAAATCACCCTGCCATCTTTATCGAGATATTGATAGCATCCAGGTTCTTCGCTAAGGCTATTGACAATCACCTTCAAACGTTGTAGCCGTTCTTCGTCCTTCGTCATCTTTGTTGAAGCGTTACTTTAATTATATGAAGTGTTCCACGTGAAACAAATTCTTTCTAACTTGCCAATTATCAGCAAGTAATGTGAAAATGCTCAATGATTTGTTAAACACGAATGAGGGTCGTTACTTCGATTCCATCACCAATTGCCTCACGACCTTTCAGTCCTTCGTCACGAATTTCGATGACGAAGTTCATGTAGCATTTCTTAGGGTTGAACTTCTTGACGAGATTCCATGCCGCTTTGATTGTGCCACCCGTTGCCAGCAGGTCGTCGTGCAGAAGTATCACGTCATTTTCTTCAATCGCATCAACATGAATCTCGATGGTATCAGTGCCATATTCCTTCGTGTAAGACTCTTGAAGTGTCTTGTAAGGTAATTTGCCAGGCTTGCGAGCCATCACGAATCCAGCATTCAGGCGACGTGCCAAGATGGCCCCCATCACATAGCCACGGGTTTCGAGCCCAACAACTTTTGTAATACCCTTGTCTTTGTAAAGTTCATAGAGTTCTTCTTCCATGATTTCAAGTGCCTTGGCATCCTTGAAAAGCGTGGTTACATCGCGGAAGTTGATGCCTGGCTGTGGAAAGTCAGGGATGCTACGAAGATGGTCTAATAGATACTGATTGTTCATTGTCTTTTGATAATTGTTATATTGTTATTGAGTTCTCGCTTTGTAAGTGATTGATTTTACTCTTTATTCGTCCAAATTGTTTCACGTGGAACATCGGGCGTTGCTTTAACGTCCCATCAGAACAAGCATGATGTTGATGTCGGAGGGCGAAACGCCAGGGATGCGTGAAGCCTGTGCCA
>CALAVF010000097.1 GCA_937892315.1 uncultured Prevotellaceae bacterium
GGAGAAGCAAACTACAAAATTAGTCAGCATCACTATTAGTTGCGGATTTTAGGGTTTAAACAACGAATTTTACGAATTGAACGAATTTATTTTTAAATGTCGCAAGCGACGGCGAATGGGACGAATATTAAACCACAGATTTCGCAGATTACACGGATTATTTTGAATTGAATTTAATTCATATTTCACAGATTTTCTGAGCCTTGCGAGGCTCTGGACGTGCAAGCCGCATGGAGGGAGTCGTACCACGGCTCCCAATTTGTGAAATTACATTCTATAATTTTTAAAAAAAATCTGAGTAATCTGTGGTCTCAAAAAAATTCGTCTAATTCGTAGTCAGAAAAAATATTCATTTCATTCGCTGCCGTACCACGGCATCAAAAAGAAAATATTCGTAAAATTAGTTTCATTCGTTGTTTTCTAAAAAAATTATTCGTTGTCTTACGTTGTCCGCTGTTCATATCTATGTTCACATCATTGTTCACATCCGTGTGATAACTTCGTAACAACTTACAATAACTTTTTTTGATTTTCCGAGCGAGATTTATATGCCTGAAACCTTTTCAAATGACCAAGAAAAGTTATTCTTTTTTTTCAAAAATTTTTCATCCGTTTTTTCCTCATTTCTCAACAACCTAACTGCCTGAAAACGACCTTCTCCTCCACCCTTATAAACATTTTCAACACACTATCAACAACATCATATCAAGTTTTTAAAATTTAAGAAAAAAGAGAATATATATAATTTTTGTGAAGAAGATAGAGGAAGATAGCCGCCTTTCAGTGTCGGAAGATAGATGGAGAAAGAAGAAAATAACGAAAAATAAAATTTTCTATTAAAAATTTTGTGAATTTCAAAATATTTGTCTATTTTTGCAACCGAAATGAGAATCGTATCACATAGGAAGTTGGTGGAGTTTTACAGTTCCGAAAGCCATGCAGATGCTCAAACGGCACTTGAACGCTGGTATGACATCGCTGAGCAAGCGGAATGGCATAGTCTGTCAGACATCAAGACAGACTTCCCTGCTACGGACTATGTGGGGAATCAGCATTATGTGTTTAATATAAGAGGAAACAAATATCGCCTGATTGTTGTGGTAAAGTTTACGATAGGACACATTTTCATCCGATTTGTCGGCACTCATGCCGAATACGATAAAATTGACGCTTCAACCATCTAAATATAGAGGACAAGGTTATGAGTAAGATTACAAAGGAACAGTACGAGTTTGCAATCAAGAGAATAGAAGAACTGCTTCCGCTGGTGGATGACCATACAGCCACCAACGACCGCAATGCTGTGGAGTTGACCCTGATGTCTGATGTGGTGATTGATTATGAAAAAGAGCATTATCCCATTGGCAAACCTACTGTGGCACAACTGATTGCCCTTTCGCTCGAAGAAAGAAAAATGACTCAGAAACAGTTGGCTTCTGAAGTGGGAGTCAGTCCCTCACGCATCAACGACTATGTGTCTGGTCGTACAGAACCAACATTGAAAATAGCCCGTCGTCTTTGTCACACCCTGCATATTTCTCCTGCTTCTATGATGGGGTGGTGAAATCCTTTCTTTTTCCTTTTTGTCACCCTACCTATGTCAGTTTGTCACCCTTGTCAGTTGATGCTGAGGGGTGGCATGTCATTTGTGGATAGGTTTCTTTGGATTTTTGAAGTCTATACATATATCATATAATAACAAAAACTTAAAAAATAAAACGACTTATGAACATTCACCCATTGGCAGACAGGGTGCTGGTGCTCCCCAAGCCTGCAGAAGAAAAGACTGTCGGCGGAATCATCATTCCTGACACAGCAAAGGAAAAACCCCTCCAGGGCGAAGTTGTTGCAGTAGGCAACGGTACGAAAGATGAGGACATGGTGGTCAAGGTAGGCAACCAGGTGCTCTATGGCAAGTATTCCGGCAGCGAACTGGAGTACGAAGGCGTGAAATACCTCATCATGCGTCAGAGTGACGTGCTCGCAATACTTAAATAATGTAAACTTAAATAATGTATAATTGATAATAGGGCTGACGCAATGCTGACAAGCCGAAGGGTTATTATATATTATACATTCTAAATTATCAATTAAGAAAATGGCTAAAGAATTGAAATTCAATATTGAGGCTCGTGAGCAACTGAAGAAGGGTGTGGACGAGTTGGCAAATGCAGTGAAGGTGACACTGGGTCCTAAAGGACGTAACGTAATCATCGAAAAGAAGTTTGGTGCTCCTCACATCACGAAGGACGGTGTGACCGTGGCTAAGGAAATTGAACTGGCTGACGCTTTCCAGAACACAGGTGCCCAGTTGGTGAAGAGCGTGGCATCCAAGACAGGCGATGATGCTGGCGACGGTACCACAACGGCTACCGTACTGGCTCAGAGCATCGTGGCTACGGGCTTGAAGAACGTGGCTGCCGGAGCCAACCCGATGGACCTGAAGCGTGGCATCGACAAGGCTGTCACAAAGGTGGTTGAGCACATCAAGGCTCAGAGCGAGCAGGTAGGTGACGACTACGACAAGATTGAGCAGGTGGCTACCGTCTCTGCCAACAACGACCAGGAGATTGGTAAGTTGATTGCTGATGCCATGAAGAAGGTATCGAAAGATGGTGTCATCACGATCGAAGAGGCTAAGAGCCGTGAGACCACTATCGGTGTGGTAGAGGGTATGCAGTTCGACCGTGGCTACTTGTCTCCTTACTTCGTGACGAACACAGAGAAGATGGAGTGTGAGATGGAGAATCCGCTCATCCTCATCTACGACAAGAAAATCAGCAACTTGCAGGAGTTCCTTCCTATCCTGAACCCTGCTGCTCAGACAGGTCGTCCCATCCTCGTGATTGCTGAAGACGTAGAATCAGAGGCATTGACCACACTCGTTGTGAACCGTCTGCGTGCTCAACTCAAGATTTGTGCTGTCAAGGCTCCTGGTTTCGGCGACCGCCGCAAGGCTATGCTCGAAGACATCGCCGTGCTGACTGGTGGTGTAGTCATCTCTGAAGAGAAGGGCTTGAAACTCGAACAGGCTACCATCGAAATGCTGGGGTCTGCCGAGAAGGTGACCATCACGAAGGACAACACAACCATCGTAGGTGGCAAGGGTCGGAAGGAGAACATTCAGGATCGCGTGAACCAGATTAAGAACGAAATCAAGAACACCACTTCCGACTACGACAAGGAGAAACTGCAGGAGCGTCTGGCTAAACTCTCAGGCGGTGTGGCTGTGCTCTACGTAGGTGCTGCTTCCGAAGTGGAGATGAAGGAAAAGAAAGACCGTGTAGATGACGCTCTCTGTGCTACACGTGCCGCCATCGAAGAAGGCATCGTGCCTGGTGGTGGTGTTGCCTTCATCCGTTCGCTCGAAAGTCTCGAAGGTCTGGAAGGTGAGAACGCCGACGAAACCACGGGTATCAAGATTGTGAAGCGTGCCATCGAAGAGCCACTCCGTCAGATTGTGGAGAACGCCGGTCTGGAAGGCTCTGTCGTGGTAGAGAAAGTTCGCAATGGCAAGGGTGACTTCGGCTACAACGCTCGTAAGGACACCTACGAGAACCTTCGTGAGTCGGGCATAATCGACCCAGCCAAGGTTTGCCGTGTAGCCCTCGAAAATGCTGCTTCCATCGCTGGCATGTTCCTCACCACCGAGTGTGTCATCTGCGACGCCAAGGAGGACAAGCCAGAAATGCCAATGGGTGCTCCAGGCATGGGTGGCATGATGTAATAACAACAACCTGAACGAATAACGACGAATTTGATTATTCGTTTTTCAAAATAGGAAAAGGCTTCAGTACTCAACGTATTGGAGCCTTTTTTCTGTCTTTTCCTTGGTGGTGTGAAGAATTGTCCCTATCTTTGTGGCATCAAAATATTGGCTGACTTATGAAAAAGACCTTTACTTTTTTGTTTTCAATTTTGCTGGCAACTGTAATGAACGCTGCCGACCGTGTGACCATCACCGTC
>CALAVF010000098.1 GCA_937892315.1 uncultured Prevotellaceae bacterium
AGTTTCTTTCAATACTTATAGTTGCAATTTCAACTAAATGATTATCAACTACTTTTCCTTCATTTTTATAATCAATTATTTTTCTAGCAGCATTTTTTATAAGATGATAAAAATCACGATTACCATGAAAATCTTTTTTTCCATCTTCACTATGATTTTCTGTTAAATAATTTTTATAATTAAAATATGTAACTCCAAGTTTTTGGTAAAAAACTTTGTATATTTCACCTAATTTTTCATTATAAGATTTTCCAATTGTTAATGCAGTTATCTCTGTATCTTCTATTTCTGGATCTGGAATAGATAAATACATACCTCTATTCATTTTAGAAGCATCTAAGGCCCAATTAGATATACCAACAAATGCAATTTTTAGTCCTTCTTCATATTGTTTATTATCTTCATCTTTTTGGTCATACTCTAATTGTGAATGAATAACTTTAAGAGGATTATTTGGTGAATGCTCGGCAAGACCCATTTCATCAAAGAAGATCATGGATATATTGTTTTTTTTATTTTCCGCACTTAAGTTTCTTAATTTGCTTTTTGCTTTTTCGAAAACATTTAAAACTCCTTTTGATGTACTAGCCATTGAGCCCTGATAAGAATTTAAAATTATTTTTGGATATTGTTTAAAAAGTTCATTAGTTGATGAATTACCTTTCATTGCCTTATTTATTAATTGAACACTTAAAGATTTACTACAACCAGGCTTTCCTACAATAAATATTGGGACTTTATTATTTATTGCAATAAATAATGAAAATATATTATCTAATAGAGCTCTATTTTTTGCTATTCCTTTTTCAAGATCTATATTATTTATAACATATAATTCTTCCCTTTGAGGTATATCTAAGAAATCTTGTTTTTCAAAAAATGGATGAAATTTTGTTAATATTTTATTCATCTTTGTTCTGAATTCATTTCTTGTTTTATTATTTGTTATACGTAAATAATAACAAGCAAAAACAGATAAAATAATTGAATAGATTTGTAAGCTTAACTCGTTTAATCCTTTATAAAAGTCATTATCTTTGGAAATATCAAGTGAATTCGTTTCTTTTCTTTTTTTTAATTCATAAAAAATGTTAAATCTTCTAATTTCTCTTAATGAAACTGAAGAAATTCCATTTTTTTTTCTTATAAATTTCTGTGCAGTTGAAATCATTTTTTTTGCAAATTGATGAATCTTATTAAAATCTTCTTCATTCATATTTCCTTTATTTTCATTAAATAATCTTTGAATTGGTTCTAGAATAATACTTTCTATATATTTTTTTTCATCTTCTCTAGTTAAATTTCCAAAATCAAAAACGAAATTTAATAAAGAATGTGGTAATGGATTAACAGTGTATACCAAAGTACTTTTTGATGATTTTTTCATTTTTTCTATTTGTTTTTCATTCAAATTTTTTTTTTCTTTATGTGCCTGGTTAACATCAAGTCCTACTTTTAGTTTTAAATTATTTTCTTCATGTCTATAAGGATTACATGCTGCAATGAAAACAATATTGGAAGGGATTTTATTTCCTTGATAAGTATGCTTACACATTATTTCACTAATTAAACCCATTGATTTACATGTATTTATTTCATCTAAAAATACCCAAATTTTCCTTGGGACAAAAATTTGATCATTATCCTCAAAACGTTTTCTTTCTTCTTTATCATCTTTTTCTAATTTCAAAGCTTCCTTTATTACTTGTGTTTCTAGGAAATTTATAATATCTTTATCACTTATCCCTGCATGAATATTTAATATTTTCATTTTATTTTCTCCTTTATTAAGCATTTCTGATAATTTTCTTATAAGAGAAGTTTTCCCACATCCTGTTTCTCCCATCATTATTATTGGAATATTAGCTCTTATTCTTAATAAAATAAGAATCAATTTAACAAAATTATCTGCTGTGAATACATAAGTTCCAGTTATTTCTTCTAATGATTTTCTCTCACTTGATGAACCTTTTTCCACAGGGTTAGGAATATCTAAGATCTCTTTTAGTTTATAAAGAAATTCCTTTGGTTTAAATTTGTTATAATCTGGGATATTAGTAAAACCTGTATTATTTAAATGTTCATAATTCATTAATTTAAATAGATTAATATAATCAGGATCATTACTAGATTTATTTGTTATTATGCTAAATCCTTCTCCATTTCCCTCATGGAAAAATAATAATGAAAGTTCTATTTTATTAAAGGAAATTACATCATGTGTATCATTGGCAAGACTTTCAATATGTTTTTCTATTAATTTTGTAAAAGCACCCTCAGTAAAATGCTTAGTAATTTTAATAAAACTTTCAATTATAAAAGATCTTATTTTATCATCAACAACTCTAGATTCTCTTCTCCTATATGCATTTAGATGAAAGCTTCGATTAAATTTTATAAATTGAGAAGCTAAAACGTCAACAAAAGATTTAATTTGGTAATAATTTGGATACTCAATCTTTCTAGTTATTTCTTTGAAAATTAAATTTTGGCACTCTTCCTGACTTAATATTTGTGCTTTTTCTATAATATCAAAATATTGAAAATCTCGTGGAGTAATACCATCAATATATAAATCTGTAGAATCAATTTTTTCTTCTCTAAAAGCTTTCAAATAATTACAGACAATTTGAATATTATCTTTAATATCATTAGGTACTATTAATGGAGGTAAAGATTTATAAGAATTTTCACATGGGATGGGCATTCCGGTATAAACGCGAACTGTCATCGACAAAAAGTGATTATGCCAAGCCGAGTTGCATCCCTGGATATGGATACACCACAAACTCCACTTGTTGGGGTGGTACATACAGCCTGATTTTTGACCTCAATTGGGGCAAGAAAAAGAGTCATAAACGAGGCATGAATGTGGAAATCAGAGACATCCCTCAAGAGGAAAAAGAAGATACAGAAGAAGCAGATGATGTACAGGAAGAAGGAGTGATTGAAAATGTAGAAAACAACGACGAAATCGAAGAAACCAACAATGGAAAAGAAGACGAATCAAACGATGACGGGGAAGGAACAGAAGAATAAGTTCGACCCGTATGCACCACATAAAATTAAATGGTGGGGATGGCCATTGCTGATACTGCTGATAGTTGGTACGATTTACATTTTCCGTACCACGCATGGCGATACGGCAAAAGAAACGATAGGCAACGCATGGAAAGAAGCAGAAACACAACGATGTGAAGGCGGAGTGTTTGGCACGTTCTACCACATCACTTATGAAGCAGCGACTAACATGCAGAAAGGGATTGATGAGACACTCCTGGAGGTTGACAACTCCCTCTCCCCATTCAATCCCAATTCGGTTATTACCGCCATCAACAACAATACGGACATGACTGTTGATTCCATGTTTGCAGAGGTCTTTTCTCTGTCGAAGAAAGTATCGGCTGAGACTTCTGGTGCTTTTGACATTACGGTGGCACCACTTGTCAATCTGTGGGGGTTCGGATTTAAGAACATTGACAACGTCAATCAGGAAAAGGTGGATAGCCTGTTAGCATACGTCGGGATTGAGCATGTAACACTTTCAGATGGGCAGATACAAAAGAAATATCCCGAAACGATGCTTGATTGTAGTGCTATCGCAAAAGGCTATGGCGTAGATGCCGTCGGAATATTCCTTGAAAGTCAAGGCGTGAAGAACTATATGGTGGAGATAGGAGGCGAAGTGAGAGTGCGTGGAACGAACCCACGAGGTGAGATGTGGAAAATCGGCATCAACAAGCCAGACGACGACAAGGAGAGCATCAACAATGAACTGCAACAAATCTTGCAGGTAACGCAACTTTCGATGGCAACATCTGGCAACTACCGCAATTTCTACGAAAAGGAAGGAAAGAAATATGCCCATACCATCGACCCTCGTTCGGGGTATCCTGTTCAGCACAGCATTCTCTCCTCTACCGTACTGACACAAGATTGTGCCACTGCAGACGCTTATGCTACGGCATTCATGGTGTTAGGTCTTGACGAGGCAAAAAAGGTTCTTGACAAGCACAAGGAACTGATGGCTTTTTTCATCTACACCAACGAGAAAGGTGAGACACAGACTTGGCATACAGAGAGTATGGAACAGATGATGCTTCAATAACTCAGCATGAGACGATTAGGCTAATAACAATAAAAGCATTTACATTATGGAATTGACAATGTTTGAGCGATTACTGCAACTCCCGCTTTTTCAAGGGTTAAGCACCCCAGAAATATCGGATGTCATGGCTCATGTTCGTCTCGATTTTGTCAATTATCATGCTGGCGAAGAGATTGTTTTGCAGGGAGAATCCTGTCAAAACCTCCAGTTCATTATTAGCGGAAATTTGTCAACCGTCTATATGGATCCGAAAGGACGTTTCAGATTGGCAGAAAAACTTCCTCCTATCGGCGTGCTGGAACCGTATAACCTGTTTGGCATGTACCAAAAATATTCGCGGACGTACGTGTTTGACACAGAAGGAAGAACCTTGTCGATTGAGAAACAAGTGTTGGTGAATCAACTCATGAAGAGTCAAATCGTGAAGATAAACTTCCTCAACATTGCTTGTAACCGTTACCAGCAGACGCTGAAAACGCTTTGGGAAATGCCCGATGAAACCGTTAAAAAGAAGATTGTCAAGTTTATATACTCCTACTCATCTGTTCCGCGTGGAAAGAAGGAACTACAAATCAAAATGACAGACCTTGCCGACATTATTCATGAGACAAGACTGAATGTGTCGAAAGCATTGAATGAGATGCAGGAGAAAAAACTGGTCATCTTGCAGAGAGGCGGTTTTGTCATTCCAGAAATTCAGAATTTGAAAACATCTAAATAATGATATGAATCCATTTTTTACGACATACAAATATATTCCTTTCGACCGTATTGTAGAGGCAGATTACGAACCTGCCATCATGAAAGGAATAGAAGAGGAAGACCGAGAGATTGATGCGATTGTCAACGATCCAGAACTTCCAACGTTTGAGAACACGATTGAAGCCCTCGAACGCACAGGAGAATTGTTGGGTAAGGTGACAGAAGTATTTTTCAATCTTTTGAGTGCCGAAACCACAGACTTTCTCGATGAGTTGGCACAAAAGATTTCTCCCGTCTTGTCGGAACACTCCAATAACATCACGCTAAACGAACAACTTTTCAAGCGAGTTAAAGCCGTGTATGATGACCATGCATCAGATCAATTTGCACGACTCTCTACGGAACAAACAACCCTCTTGAAAAACTCCTATGAAGGTTTCGTCCGTAATGGTGCAAATCTGCCTGAGGAGAAAAAGGCACAATTGCGAAAGATTTCTGCTGAACTGGGCGTTTTATCGCTTCAATTCTCGCAGAACAAACTGAAAGACACCAACGATTTCATCTTGCAAACCACAGATGAGAACGACCTCTCAGGGCTTCCTGAGAGTGCTGTGGACTTGGCACGCCAGACGGCAAAGGATAAAGATATGGAGGGATGGGTCTTTACGCTACAAGCCCCGTCATACTCCCCTTTCCTCACCTACTCTTCCCGACGTGAATTGAGAAAGCAAATGTACTTGGCATACAATACGTTGTGTACACACGACAACGATTGCAACAATGTTGACATCGTTGGAAAAATTGTCAATCTTCATCGTGAGATGGCACAACTGCTGGGTTTCAAGACCTATGCTGATTATGCTTTGGCACGTCGAATGGCTGAAAAAACAGAGCATGTGTACAGCCTTCTGAACTCTCTCATCAATGCATACATGCCCACAGCCAAAGCAGAAGTTGAGGAAGTGAAAGCCCTTTATTACAAGGAGGAAAACATTGACGAAACCACACTTCCTGAAGATGACGAGCGCCGTTTTAAGCCTTGGGACTTTTCCTATTATGCAAATAAATTAAAAGAAAGCAAGTTCAACATTAACAGCGAAATGCTTCGTCCATACTTTGAACTGTCTAAAGTGAAAGAAGGTGTGTTCGGGTTGGCGACCCAACTTTATGGCATCACTTTCAGAAGAAACACGGAAGCACCTGTTTATCATCCAGATGTAGAAGCCTATGATGTCATCGACAAGGATGGGACGTTTCTTGCCCTCTTCTATTGCGATTTCCACCCTCGTGCATCGAAAAAGTCAGGAGCCTGGATGACCTCATTCAAGGAGCAATGGAAAGAGAAAGACGGCACCAACTCTCGTCCGCAGGTTTCTATCGTGATGAATCTGTCAAAGCCAACAGACGAGAAGCCTGCCTTATTGACGTTGGGCGAGGTGGAGACATTCCTGCATGAGTTCGGACATTCACTCCATGGCATGTTTGCCAACACTACATACCGTTCCCTCTCAGGAACAAATGTCTATTGGGATTTTGTGGAGTTGCCGTCGCAGTTCATGGAGAATTTTGCGGTAGAAAAAGACTTCCTGTCCACTTTTGCGACCCACTATCAGACAGGCGAGCCTTTGCCACAGGAACTGATAGACAGAATTGTTGCAAGCCGTAACTTCAACGCCGCTTATGCATGTATGCGGCAAGTCAGTTTCGGACTTCTTGACATGGCTTTTTATACGCTCTCCACACCTTTCGACGCCGACCTGATGCAGTTTGAAGAGGAGGCATGGAAAGCCACAAGGATTCTCCCGAAAGTAGGCGGAACGTGCATGACGACTCAGTTCTCGCACATTATGGCAGGAGGCTATTCTGCTGGCTATTATAGTTACAAATGGGCAGAAGTGCTTGATGCAGATGCCTTTTCGTTGTTCAAGGAGCGTGGCATTTTTGACAAAGAGACGGCACAAAGTTTCCGTGACAACATCCTTTCGCGAGGAGGGACAGAACATCCGATGACTCTCTACAAACGCTTTAGAGGACAAGAACCCACAATTGATGCCCTACTTCGTCGAAATGGCATAAAACATTAATGTCACCTCATATCTTCTAAACATCTATCATCAATGAGAAAAGCATTCAACATATTGTCACTTTTATTGTTGGTACTGACATTTTCCTCTTGTTCGCTCGAAGACGACCTTGACGAAATCTTCTATGGGAAAACGTGGTACATGAATGGTGCGACCATCAACGGCATGAAACTCAACAGCGATGTCAAGAACTTTTATACAGACACCGGCACCAACGCTTACTATGTATCTTTCTCGTCCGGCACATTTCAGGGAGCCCTTTCTGCAGGTGTCACCTTCTCTGGCACATGGACTGCCGACGGGAAAAAGCACACGATTGCATTGACCGTCAATCAGAAACCCAATGCGGATACTGCGTTTGACAAACAGATATACAACATTCTCTCGGCAGTCACCTCATACGAAAGTGGTGCCGAATTCCTTTTGCTGAAGGAAGATGGAGACAATCAGATCTTTTTCGGAAGTTCCAGATAACAACAATACATATCGATAAAACTATGCAAGAAGACAAACAATACAACCTTGACTGCCGCTATGTGCGTATGGCTCGCATCTGGGCAGAAAACTCTTACTGCCAACGCCGCCAAGTTGGGGCTTTGGTCGTGAAGAATAAGGCCATCATTTCCGATGGTTACAACGGAACGCCTTCAGGATTTGAGAACGTGTGTGAAGACGAAAACAACGTGACAAAACCTTATGTGCTCCATGCAGAGGCAAACGCCATCACCAAATTGGCTCGGTCGCACAATTCCAGCGATGGAGCCACCCTCTACATCACG
The DNA here is from genome assembly GCA_937892315.1 of uncultured Prevotellaceae bacterium. The sequence goes on from CALAVF010000098.1 coordinate 7,674, forward strand.
GCATCGCCTTGTATTGAGTGCGCAAAATTGATTATTCAGGCAGGCATCAAGCGTGTGGTTTATTCCGAGAAATACCGACTGGAGGACGGCTTGAATCTGCTGAAGCGTGCTGGCATTGAGGTCGAATACATAAACCCAGAATAAAACGTCGAATTTTACCATTATGAGCAATAACATAAATCGTAACAACCGCTGGATGCCGCTCATCATTGCCGCGAGCATCATAGCAGGTATCATCATTGGCACCTTCTTTGCCAACCGCTTTGCAGGCAATCGACTGAACATCATCAACACTTCATCCAATAAATTAAATGACTTACTTCATATCATTGATGACCAATATGTTGATACCGTCGATATAGCCAACATCGTAGAGCAATCCATGCCAAAGATATTGGAGGAGTTAGACCCCCATTCAAGTTATATTTCCGCCAAAGATGCCAAGACAGCCAACGACGACCTGAGAGGCTCTTTCAGCGGCGTGGGTGTTCAGTTTGTTATTCGTGAAGACACGGTTCGCATCACGGGCATCATCAAGGGCGGTCCTTCTGAGAAGGTCGGTATCTTAGCAGGCGACAAGATTGTGTCTATCGATGACAAGCCTTATGTCGGCGAGGAAGTGACCAACGAAGAAACGATGCATCGCCTCAAGGGTGAGAAAGGCACCAAGGTGAAAATCGGTGTGTTGCGTCACGGACAGGAAAAACCCATTTCTTTCTCAGTCGTCAGAGGTGACATTCCTGTGAAGAGCGTTGATGCCACCTACATGATTAACAAGGACTTGGGGTATGTCAAAATCAAGAATTTTGGTGAAACCACCTACCCTGAACTGCTCACCTCTTTTGCCGAGTTGGAGGCCGAGGGTTTCAAGGGGCTTGTGATAGACCTGAGAGGTAATGGTGGCGGCTATATGGCAGTTGCCATCCAGATGGTCAACGAGTTTCTGCCCAAGAATCGGCTGATTGTTTACACCCAAGGTCGCAAGTCTCGACGCGAGGAATATCGCAGCGACGGACGTGGTTCCTATCAGAATCTTCCTCTGATTGTACTGATTGATGAAACAAGTGCTTCCGCTTCAGAAATCTTTGCCGGAGCCATTCAGGACAATGACCGTGGTATTGTCATCGGACGTCGCTCTTTCGGAAAAGGTCTTGTGCAATATCCTGTCGAATTCTCAGATGGCTCTCGCATCAATCTGACCATCGCACGCTATTATACTCCTTCAGGGCGTTGCATCCAGAAGCCATACGTGAAAGGGCAACCCGAAGAGTATGAAATGGACTTGATTACCCGATACGAGAGAGGCGAATTCTTCAGCCAAGACAGCATTCACCAGACGGGTGAAAAGTATTATACAAGCATTGGCCGTGTAGTTTATGGAGGTGGTGGCATCATGCCCGATTACTTTGTGGCAGAAGACACGACAGCCCTCACGCCTTACTACTCCGAGTGTGTCACCAAAGGAACCATCGCACAGTTCTGTTTCAAATATACAGACGACAATCGCGAGAAACTTCAGCAGTACACGAATGCGGCTGAAATGGAGAAGTATCTACGCAAACAGAGCGTGGTTGACCAGTTTATACGTTATGCCGATTCGAACGGGATTACACGTCGCAACAACATGATTCTCAAGTCGCAGCATCTTTTCGAGCAAGCCATCTATGGCAGCATTATTTATAATATGCTCGACATGAACGACTACGTGCAGTATCTCAATCGTGACGACCCTACCATCAAGGAGGCAATAGAACTCTTCAACGAAAAACGTACAAAACCGATACTCGATGAACAAACAGGAACTCAGAACGCTGATACGTCAAAGAAAAAAGCAGCATTCCACCGAGGAACTTTCGGCATCAAGCCAAAGACTCTCACGCTTACTGCTTGACCGCATACAGAAGGAGGATGGCATACGCACCATCCTCCTTTACCATTCCATGCCCGATGAAGTTGAGACCCATCAATTGATAAAAAATCTCCATTTCATCGGCAAAAAGATACTCTTGCCCACCATTGTCGGCGACGAACTCGAGTTGCATGAATACCTCGATGAAACCGCCTTTTCCACATCTGTTCATTTTAGCATTCAAGAATCAACAGGTCCTCTCTTCACCAATTATGCGGCTATCGACCTTGCCATCATTCCGGGCATGGCGTTCACGCCAAAAGGCGACCGATTGGGCAGAGGGAAAGGCTACTACGACCGCCTGCTTCCCAAACTCCAATGCCCCCTCATCGGTTTGGCTTTTTCATTCCAAGTGGTGGATACCATTCCAAGCGAGGTTCATGACGTGCGAATGACAGAAATCGTTAGCGGCTGAAGGCAATTACCCTGAGCCGTTCAAGGTAATTATCGTAAGCCGTATAGGGTAATTGCCCTAAGCGGCAGAAGTCAGTAGCCGTTACCTAACAAAGAAAGTCGCAATTGCCCGTTATGAACAATTGCGACCATTTCCTTTTGGTTATTTCAACTGTACTATTTCTTTGTTTTCTTGCTGACAGGCACATCGGTCATGTCGCCCTGAATGAAAATGCGAGTCATGTCTTCCTTGCAATTGGAGAAGACTTGGATGTTCTTTTTGAAGCGTCCGGGCATCTTGTTTGAACCATTATAGGTGACGGTGATTTCTCCGCTGGCTCCAGGGGCAATGAAGTCTTTGGGGTAATCTGCCACCGTACAGCCACAAGAGGCATGAACCGCATTGATGACAAGTTTGGCATCACCGACATTGGTGAACTTGAAGACACACTTCTGCACAGGGTCATCCATCGAAAATTGTCCCATGTCGATAGTTGTCTTTTCAAACTTAATTTGTGGATATTTCTTTGCCTGCAAACCCAGCGAGATGGAGAAGATGGCAAAGAGAACCAAGAGTTTTGCTTTCATGTTTGTCAAGAGTTTTTGTTAATTTGCCCACAAAAGTACAACAAAATCTCATTAAATGTGCTATTCATAGGTGACTTTTAATCTTTTTTTTGTAATTTTGCACGATTTTTGTAAAAAATAGTTGACAACAGCAGAACAAACTACATTTTGTGACTCGCGGCGTAGCGGGACAGCGATAACAGCAATAGAAAAACAAAAACATCAATAAAAATGAACAAAAACACGCTGACAGCCTTTTTCCTGATGGCACTTGTCGTTTTCGGTTTCATGGCATACGAAAACTATACCCGTGGCATTCAGCAAGAAGAAATGCGGATTCTCGATTCCATCGCAAACGTTGAGGCATTGAAGGAAGCCGCTAAGCAACAAGAGAAACTGGCAAAGATTGCCGAGGAGAAAACCGACACGCTCAACCCGCTGTTTGAGGCAAGAAGCGGCAGCGAAAGCACTACCGTGATTGAAAACGAACTGCTTCGTGTGACCCTCACCAACAAGGGCGGTCAGATGCAGAAGGTGGAACTGAAAGACAGCACCTACAAGAGTCGCGAAGGTGGCAACGTTATCCTTTTCGACAAGGGCGACCAGAATCTGAACATTCTGCTCGATGGCAAGACGGCAAACATCGCCACCGAAGAACTTTTCTTCACTCCCATCGATGCAACAGCCAATGGTGTGACGATGCACCTGCCCGTTGCCAGTGGTTCCCTCGACATCATCTATTCGCTCATGCCCAATTCCTACGTTCTCGACATGGACGTGAAGGCAACCCATCTCGATGGTTTCTTCCCATCGAAGACCAAGGAGATGCAGTTGGAATGGACAGAGCAGATGAAGCAGCAGGAGAAAGGCTATGACTTTGAGAATCGCTATTCCACCATCACCTATCGTGACACGGACGGCGACACACACGAACTGTCAACGACTGGTGGCGACGAAAACGAAGACGAGTTTGAGGAAAAGACAAAGTGGATTGCCTTCAAGACCCAGTTCTTCAGTCAGATTCTCATTGCCGACACTCCCCTTTCTGTCAGCACGATGTCGTCCGAAAAGCAGGAAAACGGCTCTGGCTATCTGAAGACGTACAAGACCTCTTTTGCTGCCGACTTCGACACCAAAGGCGTGAAACCTTCCAGTTTTCACCTCTATTTAGGTCCTAACAAGTTCTCTACGCTGAAAGAGAACGAAAAGATGATTGGTTCCAGCGACGACCTCGACCTCCAGTCGATGGTTTACATGGGTTGGCCAGTCATCAAGTGGATTAACCGTTTCTTCTTCCTCTACGCATTCGACTTCCTCACAGGCTTTGGTCTCAACATGGGCATCGTGCTCCTGTTGCTCACCATCATCGTGAAGATGATTGTATTCCCGTTGATGAAGAAGTCCTATATTTCTTCCGCCAACATGCGTGTGCTGCGTCCCAAGATGGATGAAATCAACGCCAAGTATCCAAAGCCAGAGGATGCCATGCTGAAGCAGCAGGAGGTGATGAAGATGTACAGCGAATATGGTGTAAGCCCGATGGGGGGCTGTCTGCCTATGCTCATCCAGATGCCTATCTGGATTGCCCTCTTCAACTTCATCCCTAACTATATCGAGATGCGTGGCGAGTCCTTCCTTTGGGCAGACGACCTCTCCACCTACGATGACGTCATCAACTGGGGCTTCAACATCTGGGGCATCGGCGACCACTTGTCCCTCTTCTGCATCCTGTGGTGCGTTTCGACGGTGGCAAACTCCATCATCACCCAGCGTCAGCAGTCATACGCCATGACTTCTGAGCAGCAACAGCAGATGAACATGATGAAGTGGATGACCTACCTCATGCCTGTCATCTTCTTCTTCTCGTTCAATAGTTACAGTTCAGGTCTCAACTGGTACTACTTTATTTCGGGTCTTATCAGCATTCTTATGATGTGGTATCTCCGCAAGACGACAGACGACGACAAGTTGTTGGCAAAACTCGAGAAGCGTCATGCCGAGCGTAAGGCAAATGTTGGCGAGAAGAAAAAGACCTCCAGCATCATGGAACGCCTGCAAGCCATGCAAGAGAAGCAGTTGGAGATTCTCAAGCAGCAACAAGAAGCACAGAAAAACCGAAAATAAAAACCATGAATAAAGTTCTCATTCTTGCATCTCTCATAGCAATGACACACATCGATGCTGATGCACAGACGTTCATCGGACGACAAACTCCCAAGATTGAAAACCGCACACTGACTCCAGAGGCTCTTTGGGCAATGGGACGAGTAGGTGGTGCTTCGGTCTCGCCAGATGCAAAATCCATCACATACAATGTTTCCTATTACAGCGTGGCTGAAAACAAAAGCCATACGGTCATCTATGTGATCAATAGCGACGGTACAGGTGAGCGGCTCCTCACATCTGCCAAGACCTCCGAACTCTCGCCCAAGTTCATTGCAGGAGGAAAGAAAATTGCTTTCCTCACAGCCGACAGCGATGGAACCATGCAGGTGTGGCAGATGAATCCCGACGGTACGGAGCGAGTGCAACTTTCACACGAGAAGGAGGATGTGGAAGATTTCACCTTCTCTGTCAATGAGCGGAAGGTCATTCTCGTCAAGTCCATCCAATATGGGAAACGCACAAAAGACCTGTATCCAGACCTCGAGAAAGCGTCTGGACGTGTCATCACAGGGTTGATGCATCGCCATTGGGACGAGTGGGTGGAAAACATCCCGCATCCCTACGTGGCAGATTTCGACGGTACTGCCATCCGTGGTGCAAAAGACCTGCTTGAGGGTGAACCGTACGAATGCCCGATGAAGCCATTTGGGGGTATTGAACAGTTGACCTTTTCTCCCGACGGGAAACAGATTGCCTACACCTGCCGCAAACTGGAAGGGAAAGACTACGCTTGCTCCACCGATGCCGACATCTACATCTATGATATAGAAACGGGCAAGACAAAGAACATCTGCAAGCCTGAAGGTTACGTGCGTCCAGCCATTGATTACACCGAATCGTTGAAGAACCAGAAGGTCAACACCGAAGCCCCCATTGTTGGTGGAATGACTTTTGCTGGCTACGACATCAACCCTCAGTATTCTCCCGATGGCAAGTACCTCGCTTGGCAGAGCATGAAGCAAGATGGTTATGAGAGCGATGTGAACCGTCTCGTTATCAAAGACCTCACCACGGGAGAATGCCGACAGTTGGCAACGGGTTTTGACAGCAATGTGGATTCCTACTGCTGGAGTGCTGACAGCAAGCGACTCTATTTCAACGGTGTTTGGCATGGTGAGACACACATCTATTCGGTTGACCTGAAGGACAATGTGAAGAAGTTGACCGATGGACAGTATGACTACACCTCCGTGCAACTCATGGGCAAGAACCTCCTTTGTGCTCGTCAGAGCATGTGTGAGGCGACAGAATTGTACGCTGTCAATCCCGCTAAAGGTTCCGTCACACAGTTGACCCACGAGAACCAATACTTCAAGGACAACATCGACTGGGGTACCGTGGAACCTCGCTGGACGAAGACCGTGGATGGTAAAGACCTCCTTTCCTGGGTGGTGCTTCCTCCCCATTTCGATAAGACGAAGAAGTACCCCACCCTCCTGTTCTGCGAAGGTGGTCCTCAGAGCCCTGTGTCGCAGTTCTGGTCGTTCCGATGGAACATGATGATCATGGCAGCCAATGGTTATGTGGTGGTGGCTCCCAATCGTCGCGGCCTCCCCGGATTTGGTAAGGCTTGGAACGAAGAGATTTCAGAAGATTACGGGGGTCACTGCATGGATGATTACTTCTCTGCCATCGACGATGCAGCCGAACATCTTTCCTACGTAGATAAAGACCGTCTCGGTTGCGTGGGAGCCAGTTTCGGTGGTTTCAGCGTCTATTGGTTGGCTGGTCATCACAACAAGCGTTTCAAGGCGTTCATTGCTCACGACGGCATCTTCAACATCGAGCAGCAGTATCTGGAGACCGAAGAGATGTGGTTTGCCAACTGGGACATGGGTGGTGCTTTCTGGAACGGTCACGACAAGACCTTCCGCAACTCTCCCCACCGATTCGTCGATCAGTGGGACACTCCCATCCTCTGCATTCAGGGAGAGAAAGACTACCGCATCGTCACCTCCCAAGCCATGTCAGCCTTCAATGCAGCCCAACTCCGAGGCATCCCCTCTGAGTTCCTTTGTTTCCCCGACGAGAACCACTGGGTGCTCAAACCTCAGAACGGCATTCTCTGGCAGCGTCGTTTCTTCAATTGGTTGGATCAATACTTAAAATAACATGACACAAGCGATTCAGAAAAAATTGAGCGATTCAGCCGCCCTGCGCTGGACCACGCTCATCATCGTTTCGGTGACGATGATGTTTGCCTATTTCTTCACCGATGTGATGTCACCTCTCGAACCCCTGCTCACTGCAGCCAAGGAGGACGGTGGACTGGGTTGGAGTGCTGACGACTACGGTTTCTTCTCCGGTTCTTACAGTTTCTTCAATGTGTTCCTGCTGCTGCTCTTCTTCGGTGGCATCATCCTCGACAAGTTCGGCATTCGCTTCACAGGCATCATGAGCACCGTGCTGATGTTTGGTGGTGCCCTCATCAAGTGGTATGGCGTAGGTCACGAGTTCGAGGGATACCTGTTTGGCTACCCCATGCAGGTGATTGTTGCTTGCCTCGGTTTTGCCATCTACGGTGTCGGTTGCGAAATTGCCGGAATCACCGTCAGCAAAGTGATTGTCAAGTGGTTCACCGGTCATGAACTCGCACTCGCGATGGGTCTTCAGGTGGCACTTGCACGTATCGGTACCGCTGGTGCGCTTGCCTTTTCCCTCCCCTTTGCTCAGCAGATGGGCGGAGCAAGTGCCAGCGTTGGACTCGGTGCAGCCATGCTCTGCATCGGCATGATTTCGTTCATCGTCTATAGCGTGATGGACAAGAAAGAAGATGCTGCCGCTGCTGCGGTGGAGACAGAACCCGAAGAAGGCTTCAAGTTTGCCGACCTGAAACTGCTCTTCACCAACAAGGGATTCTGGTACATCACCCTGCTCTGCCTCATGTTCTATGCAGGCGTGTTCCCCTTCCTCAAGTTTGCCACCCAACTCATGGTGACCAAATACGGTGTAGATCCCGAACTGGCGGGGCTCATCCCAGCCATGCTACCCTTCGGCACGATTTTCCTCACCCCACTCTTCGGTTCCGTCTATGACAAGCACGGAAAAGGTGCCACCCTCATGATTATCGGCAGCATTCTGCTCACCCTCGTCCACATCGTCTTCGCATTGCCTATCAACTCATGGGTGGTAGCCATTGTGGTGATGGTCATCTTGGGTATTGCTTTTGGACTCGTACCATCCGCCATGTGGCCCTCCGTTCCGAAAATCATCCCGATGCAACTGCTCGGCACGGCATACGCGCTCATCTTCTACATCCAGAACATCGGTCTTGGCATGGTGCCCATCCTCATCGGTAAGGTGAACCAAGCCAACATCGGAGTGGATGGCAACATCGACTACACCATGTCGATGACCCTTTTCGCCATCTTCGGTGCCATTGCTATCGTCATCTCCTTCCTGCTCTTGGCTGAAGACAAGAAGAAGGGCTACGGTTTGCAGAAATCGAACATTCAATAATCACTAAAAATAAATTTATGAATAATTCGTGATTCATTCATGAAAATTCGTGTTAAAAAATAGAACATAAATTATCACGAATTAACCACAAATTATTCATAAATTATTATTGCGCATTTATTAACTTTAAAAACCATATCATTTATGTTTGAAGGACAACCAAAAGGTCTGTGGACCTTAGCATTAGCCAACACAGGCGAGCGATTCGGCTACTACACCATGCTTGCGGTGTTCACCCTGTTTCTCCAAGCCAATTTCGGTTTCGACGAGAAACTCACCAGCACCATCTTCTCCAGTTTCCTCATGCTGGTTTACTTCCTCCCCCTGTTCGGCGGAATGCTTGCCGACAAGTTCGGCTACAGCAAGATGGTCACCATCGGCATCTTTATCATGTTCATCGGTTATGTGCTCCTCTCGCTCCCATTGGGCAAGGACTCTCTCGCCATCATCGCGATGGCTGGAGCGCTTCTGCTCGTCAGCCTCGGTACAGGACTTTTCAAGGGAAACCTGCAGGTGATGGTGGGTGACCTCTACAACGACCCTCAATTTGCCACCAAGCGCGATTCGGGTTTCCAACTCTTCTACATGGCAATCAATGTGGGTGCCCTCTTCGCTCCCACCGCTGCTGTGAAGATGATGGCATGGGCACAGAACAGTCTCAGCATGAGCGAAGCGGACTCTTACCACTTTGCTTTCGCTGTAGCCTGTGCATCGCTCATTGTCAGCATCGCTATCTACTATCTGGGCAAACGCACCTTCGCCCAGGTCATCACCACCAGCAAGAAAGAGTCCAAGACTGCCCAAGAAGAAGTGGAGCAACTCTCGAAGAGCGAGACCACAGAACGTATCATCTGCCTCTGCCTCGTATTTGCCGTGGTGCTCTTCTTCTGGATGGCATTCCATCAGAACGGCCTCACACTCACCTTCTTCGCTCGCGACTACACCGCCACCTCCGCTACGGGTGTGACGGCTATGGAGTTCGATGTGATGAACCTCGTTTGGTGCATCCTCATCATCTACGGCCTCTTCTCCCTCTTCCAGAGCAAGACTGCGAAAGGCAAGGGTATCGGAGCCGCACTCGTCTTCATCCCAGCCGCAATCCTGGGCTACACCTACTATCAGAACACCGATGCTGTGGTGGCTGTCGATGCTCCCATCTTCCAGCAGTTCAACCCCGCCTTCGTGGTGGCTCTCACACCCGTCAGCATCGCACTCTTCGGATGGCTCGCAAAGATAGGCAAGGAACCCAAGGCACCCGTCAAGATTGGTCTCGGCATGCTCGTTGCAGCAGCCGCCTACATCATGATGACCCTCGCTTGTATCGGTCTTCCGCTGCCAGCCTACGACGCCGAAGGCACCAACCTCCACATGGCAGACGTGACCCCCAACCTGCTCGTCTCCACCTACCTCGTGCTCACCTTTGCCGAACTGCTGCTTTCGCCCATCGGAATCTCTTTCGTCACGAAAGTAGCACCCCCAAAGTACAAAGGCATGATGATGGGCGGCTGGTTCGTCAGCACAGCCCTCGGCAACTTCCTCGTGCAGATTCCAGGCTACCTCTGGGGCAAAGAACTCTACATCGTCTGGGGCACACTGATGTGCATCTGCCTCGTTGCCGCCCTGTTCATCTTCTCCATCATCAAGAAACTGAATAAAGTAGCCTAACACACAGAACAACACACTACCGCACACAAGAAATGGCTTTGACATTCATAAGCTTCGGAAGTGGAAGCTGCGGAAATTGTTATTACCTCGGAACCGACACCGATGCCATCCTCATAGACGCTGGCATCGGTATTCGTCGGCTCAAGAAAAACCTGCAGGAATACGGAGTGAAGAAAAGCAACATCCGTGCCCTGCTCATTACCCACGACCACTCAGACCACATCAAGGCTGCGGGCTTGCTTTGCGAGGAATACAACCTGCCCGTCTATACCACCGAACTAATACACAGCGGCATGGACCGCAACGTCATGATGAACAAGAAAGTGAGCGAAAGCAGGCGCGTCAAGGTGGAGAAAGACACGCCCTTCCGCATCACCGACTTCACCATCACTGCCTTCAGCCTTCCCCACGACTCCACCGAGAACGTGGGCTACAGCATCCAGCTCGGCGACGGCTGCCGCTTCACCATTATGACCGACGTGGGCGACATCACCCCCAACGTCAACCAATACATCAGCCAGTCCAACTACCTTGTGCTCGAAGCCAACTACGACACCGACATGCTCCGCACAGGCCGCTACCCCGAAATGCTGAAAGACCGCATCTGTAGCGGAACAGGCCACCTCTCCAACATGCAGACAGCCCAAGCCCTCGCCGCCTCCATCCATCCCCAGCTCCACCACGTCTGGCTCTGCCACCTCAGCGAAGAAAACAACCATCCCGAACTGGCCCGCAAGACAGTGGAGACCCCTCT
>CALAVF010000099.1 GCA_937892315.1 uncultured Prevotellaceae bacterium
CGAGAGGCGTGAGAATCGGGGTCGGAAAATGCTTCTTTTCTGATGAAACCGACAAATTTCATACAAAAAGGGTGATTCTTTGACAAAATGCGTGGCGGTTCGGAGGAAAATTTGTAACTTTGCACCGAATTTGAGGATTTAACGTGGTAAAAAGATATTTGCTGAAAATTCATGAATTACTAAAGATATTATTATGAATAAGATTGTTAAGAAAGAGCAGTTCAGCGAGAAGGTGTTCAAACTGGTGGTTGAGGCGCCGCTGATTGCTAAGTCTCGCAAGGCTGGTCACTTTGTCATCGTCCGCGTGGGCGAACAGGGCGAATGTATGCCGCTCACCATTGCTGACTCCGACGTGGAGGCTGGCACAATCACACTGGTGGTTCAAAAGGTAGGTTATTCATCTACGAAACTTTGCAACCTGAACGAGGGCGACTGCATCACGGACGTGGTGGGTCCGCTGGGTCAGGCGACGCACATCGAGAAGTTCGGCACGGTGGTTTGTGCCGGTGGCGGTGTGGGCGTGGCTCCAATGCTGCCTATCATCAAGGCGCTGAAGGAGGCTGGCAACAGGGTGATTTCTGTGCTGGCTGGCCGCACGAAGGAACTCATCATTCTGGAGGAAGAGGTGCGTAAGCACTCTGACGAGGTCATCATCATGACGGACGATGGCTCTTACGGTCAGAAAGGTGTGGTGACTGTGGGCATCGAGCAGGTGATTCAGCGCGAGAAGGTGGACAAGTGCTTCGCCATTGGTCCTGCCATCATGATGAAGTTCTGCTGTCTCTTGACAAAGAAATATGATGTGCCTACGGATGTGTCGCTGAACACCATCATGGTGGATGGTACGGGTATGTGTGGTGCTTGCCGTATCACGGTGGGCGGCAAGACTCGCTTCGTCTGCGTGGATGGTCCTGAGTTTGATGGACATGAGGTTGATTTCGACGAGATGTTCAAGCGAATGGGTGCGTTCAAGCCCATCGAGATAGAGGAGATGAAGAAGTTGGAGGAGCATGTGAATGGCGGATGTGGCTGCAACAGTGTTGCTGCAAAGGCAGCGGAGGCAACGGTGGATGCTGCGGGCATGACGACTGACACTCCCCTCTCCGAACTGACCGACCGCAACGCCGCTTGGCGCAAGGAACTGGCTGCCAGCATGAAGCCGAAGGAGCGTGGCGAGATTGAGCGTTGCGTGATGGGTGAACTTGACCCTGTGTATCGTGCCACCACTCGCACGGAGGAGGTGAACACGGGTCTCACGGTGGAGCAGGCTCTTACGGAAGCCAAGCGTTGTCTCGACTGTGCCAAGCCTTCTTGCATGGAGGGCTGCCCTGTCAGCATCAATATCCCTTCGTTTGTGAAGAACATCGAACGTGGTCAGTTCTTGGAGGCAGCCAAGGTGCTCAAGGCTACAAGTGCCCTGCCTGCTGTTTGTGGTCGTGTTTGTCCACAGGAGAAGCAGTGTGAGAGCAAGTGTATCAAACTGAAGATGAATCAGAAGGCCGTGGCAATCGGCAACTTGGAGCGTTTCGCAGCCGACTTTGAACGTCAATCTGGCAAGATGGCACTTCCCGAGTGTGCTCCGAAGAACGGCAAGAAGGTGGCAATTGTGGGCTCTGGTCCTGCAGGTCTTTCTTGTGCCGGCGATTTGGCTAAGGCAGGTTATGACGTGACCGTGTTCGAGGCTCTGCACGAGATTGGCGGTGTGCTGAAGTATGGTATTCCCGAGTTCCGTCTGCCCAACGCGATTGTGGATGTGGAAATTGAGAACCTCCGCAAGATTGGCGTGAACTTTGTGAAGGATTGCATCGTCGGAAAGACCATCACCATCGACGAACTGGATCAAGAGGGCTACAAGGCAATTTTCGTTGCCTCGGGTGCAGGTCTGCCCAACTTCATGAACATTCCTGGCGAGAACTCTGTGGGCGTGATGTCTTCTAATGAATATCTGACCCGTGTGAACCTGATGGACGCATCGAACCCTGCCAGCGACACGCCAATCGTGAAGGCGAAGAGCGTGATGGTGGTCGGTGGCGGTAACACCGCGATGGACTCTTGCCGCACAGCAAAGCGTCTGGGTGCCGAGCATGTGTTCATCGCTTACCGTCGTAGCGAGGCAGAAATGCCAGCACGTCTCGAAGAGGTGAAGCACGCCAAGGAAGAGGGTATCGAGTTCTTGACGCTGCACAACCCAATTGAATATATTTCAGACGAAAAGGGCAATGTGACTCAAGTGAAACTCCAAGTGATGGAACTGGGCGAACCGGATGCTTCTGGTCGTCGTTCTCCTGTTCCTGTGGAGGGTCAGATTGAGACACGTGACATCGACCTCGCCATCGTGGCTGTCGGTGTGAGCCCGAACCCCATCGTGCCGAAGTCGGTGGAAGGTCTCGAACTGGGCAGAAAGAACACCATTGCCGTGAACGACCAGATGCAGTCGAATATTCCGACTATTTTTGCCGGCGGAGATATTGTCCGTGGTGGAGCCACTGTGATTCTCGCCATGGGTGACGGTCGCAGAGCCGCGAAGTATATGGATGAGATGCTGCGATCATAAATAAAAAAAAGGAACCGTTCGGTTCCTTTTTTTATTTACAAACCAATGCCACAGCATAAGCGCTGACGCCTTCTTCGCGTCCAGTGAATCCGAGTTTCTCGGTGGTGGTGGCTTTGATGCTGATGTCGTCGTCATCGATATCCATCACCTCTGCCATGGTCTGCCGCATGACCGGTATATGCGGATTGAGCTTAGGTCGTTCGGCACAGACTGTCGCATCTATATTACTGATCTCATACCCCTTGTCACGAATCAGTTTCACCGTCTTCTTCAGCAGGATTTTGGAGTCTATATTTTTAAACTGGTCGTCGTTGTCAGGGAAATGATAGCCGATGTCGCGCATATTGGCAGCACCTAATATCGCGTCGCAGATGGCGTGTATCAGCACGTCGGCATCGCTATGACCCAACAGCCCTAACTCGTGTTCCAGTTTAATACCGCCCATCCAGAGGTCGCGTCCTGCCACCAGCTGATGGACATCATAGCCCATTCCTACTCTAATCATTTTCTAAACAAGTCTTTAA
>CALAVF010000100.1 GCA_937892315.1 uncultured Prevotellaceae bacterium
ACTTCTCTAACTTCTTTAACTTCGAGCGAAGCGATAACTTCCGAAAGTTGAGTAATCATTTTCCAGCGAGCGGACATCGGTGGATAAACGGGGGATGGTCGTTTCTTTATTTATGCCAAACCATTGATCACCCCAATCAATTGGTCATAACTGTCAATTTCGTGATAGCGAACATGGCTTGTAGAGATATTGTTGAATAGTTTCTTCGCACAGTCAATTTTAGCCTTCTCCACAGCCTTCAGTTGCATGGAATCCATCGAGCCTTTCGTTTCTGCAACGAAGAAAATGTGTTTAACACCCATATTGTCGTTAAAGGCAATCGCCCAGTCGGGAGCATAGTTTCCCACTGGCGTCGGAATCTGGAACGAACGCGGCAACTTGGCATAAACACACACCTCATCAGCCTTGTCTAAATCTTCTGCAAAGTCGCGTTCGCCCTTGCTGTCTGCAAACACATAGTCCAAGATATGCTTTTGAGCCGAATACGCCTTGTCAACCGTCTGGCGACTCTTCTCTTGTGTGAAGATATCGGTGTCGTAAGTGTCTGCCGTGCGGTTGTAGGTAATATGCTCCACAATCATCGTTGCCTTTTGTTCTTTGATGAGTTTGACGACCTTACGGATAAACTCTTCAGGATTGTTCTTGAACAGCAACAGACGGGCTGGCAAGATTCCTTTCAAGATACGCACGACCGTTCTTCGGGTGAGCGTTGCACCACGGGCGATGTCGCCCACCAAGTCGTATGGAACGGTAGAAGTGCTCACCTCTCGCATCTCCTGCCGCCGAGTGCGTTGGTCGCCATCGAAGTCTGTTCCTTCTCCCTGTTCGCCTGTTGTCACCACATAGCGTAGTTGCGTCACGGTCAAGTCTTTGTCAATGGCAGCGATGGACTTCCTGATGAGTTCCTCGCTGTCGTAGTGAACTGTATAGACATAACGATGGTTGATTTCCGACCAGAGTTTCTTAAACTCCTCTTTCTGAGCATTAGCATTCAGTTTTTCGTTGACAACCTCAGCCTTATCATTCGCATCTTCAATCATACCAACCAAGGCAGCAGGGTCGAAGATTCCCTGTATCAACCGATGCACCTGTTCTGCTATCGGTTGCAGTTTCTTGCCAAGTGGGGCAAGTGCCTCTTGCTGCATATCCTCGTGGTAGGATTGCAGGATGTTTCCCTTCTCGTCGGTATAGTCGTTCTCAAAGAGGTAATTGACAATAGATGCGGCTTCCATCGCAGATATGGTGTGCCGTTCCTCGCCCACCTTGAAGGTCTTTCCTTCGAAATAAGCAACCGTCGCCTGCATCGGACGTTCACGCAGAGCCTCACGCGTTTCTTTCTGCAAGTCATCCACAAACGTGCTGTAACTCTCGTTGGCAATGACCGTCAGTTTGTTGATGTCGTGAACACTGTCGCCCAACCGTTCTGCATCCATGCGGTTGCCTTGTTGGTCAACACAGATACGCAGTCCTCGTCCCACCTCCTGACGCTTTGCCGTTGCACTATTGGCATGACGCAGCGTACAGATTTGGAACACATTAGGATTATCCCATCCCTCACGAAGTGCCGAGTGCGAGAAGATGAAACGTGTAGGTTCGTCAAAACTTAACAGACGTTCCTTATTCTTTAGAATCAAGTCGTATGCCGATATGTCCGATGAAATCGTTTCTCCACGCTTTACTTCGCTATTGACAGAACGGCCTGTCTTCTTGTCTATCGAGAAATAGCCATTATGCACTTGTCCCACCGAAAACGCACGAAGATACTTCTGATAGTCATCCTCGAAAAGAGAAATATTCTCGTTCAGGTAACGCATATATTCCTCTTCAAACATTTTCCACAACGGACCAGCCACTACCGCACCTTCGGCATCGTAGCCCTTATAGTTCGCCACCTCGTCAATGAAGAACAGCGACAGCGTCTTGATGCCCTGCTGAAACAGTTCGCGTTCTTTCTCAAAGTGACTCGCCACCGTCTCACGTATTTGAATCCGTTGGATAGTCTTTTCTGTCACATCGCCCATCACCTCGCCCTTGTGCAACTTGTCTCCATTGCGGAAGTAGATGGTGTTGGTGAAGGCGTTAATCTCCGTAATGACAAACTCCTTGTAGGCGGGCAATTTTGAGACGTCAAACAGCGAGTCACCTTGAGAGAACTTGCAGGTCTGCCGTCGTGCAGCCGTTGCTCCTTGCACCTCTATCTCCAGTTTCACCTCTGGTGCATGGTTCTTCGACAGGATGATGTTGTCAAAGTAGATATACGCTTGCGTGCCCAACAGGTTTTGCAAAGTGATGCCCTTCACCTGAATCTTCTTCACCAACTTCTGACGATAGGCATCGTAAGCATCCAGTGCATAGATACAATTGTGTGAGGTCTTGTGCGTAGCCGAGTAGTTCAGCACAAACAGCGGCTTGAAGTGCTTCAATGCCTTCTGAGTGGCAGCACCCTCCATCTTCTGCGGCTCGTCCATAATGATAATGGGACGGTTGGCGGCAATCACATCAATAGGACGGCGACTCTGGAAGTCATCACGTTTGGTGTACATAATCAGGCTCACCTTGTTCTTTGCGTCTTCCTTGAAGTCACGAGCAAAAGCCTGCGTGTTGATAATCATCACATTGATGCTGGCATCACTGCTGAACCCATCAATCTGAGTCAGGTTCGAACTGTCATAGATAAAGTAGCGGGCTTTCTTGCCGTACTGCTCCATGAAGTGTTCTTCCAGCATCGAGAAACTTTTCTGCACACCCTCGCGGATGGCGATACTGGGCACTACCACGATGAACTTCGACCAGCCGTAGCGTTTGTTCATCTCAAACATCGTCTTGATATACACATACGTCTTACCCGTACCAGTCTCCATTTCGATGTCTAATGAACAGGCACCTAATCCGTCTGGTTTACAGAGAAGTTTGCTCTGAGGGATATTTGCCTCCGTCTGCATCTTCTTGATGTTCTGAAGCAGTTGTGCATCCGTCAGTTCCACATCATTGTTTCGCCAACCCACATACTCCTCATCATAAACGATGGTACCCGTCCGCTTACCCAAGTCACGACGATATTGTGCATTCGTCTTCGACGGTTGCCCGGCAAACACGTTCACTGTCTGCTC
Organism: uncultured Prevotellaceae bacterium; assembly: GCA_937892315.1. The sequence goes on from CALAVF010000100.1 coordinate 3,111, forward strand.
CACCGCCTCCGTCTGGTATTGTTGTATCTTAAATTTGAACTTCATTTGCTTTTTTATAACAAGACAGAAGGTACAATAAACACATGAAACTTACCATCTTCTCCCCGTTGCAAATAATGCTTATCTGTGAATTGTTTCAAGTAATTTTTGACCATTTTTTCAGACAGACCACACATGGAACTGAGTTTTGGAATTGTTATAGATGGATTGAGTGTCACGACATAGAGCAAGTTACTGACATTATCGCTCCGCAACCTTATCATCTCGCCGTCATACCACCAGTTACGTTTGTCTTTTTCTGTAATGAATAACACATTACTTGTTATTTCCCGAGTTACAAGGTCTGTAAAATATGCCAGAAAATGTCTTATCTGAATAAGTGTTGCTTTCGCCCCTTTGCTGGGCAATGCTCCCACTTCCTTGTCGGATGCACTCAATGCGTCCAGATATTCCGTTTTTTTGCGACTACGCACTACAATCATCGGATAGTGATGCCTTGCAAGAATGTAGTTTACAAGAAGTCGGGCAATACGACCATTGCCATCCTCAAACGGGTGTATTCGTATATAACGATAATGGAAGAGTGCTGCCAGTTCCACGGGATGCATTACTCCCTTCCGTTCTTCTTCATTGTACCAATCTACCAGGTCAGTCATCAGTGCAGGTGTCTCTTCGGGTGATGCATACTCAAAACGCTCACCATTTCGGGAGATGACGCTATTAGGTCTGGTTTTGTATATACCAGCATGTACGGTATATGAAGTATAGTCACCTCCTGGCAACTTACGATATACTTCATAGTCCTCTCTAAGCAATGTCTTATGAAGTTGGCGAATGAAAGATTGCGTTAATGGTTTATCCCGCACCATGGCTTCTACCTCCATCATCTTCAGCCCTACACTGCTGGCTTTCATATCGTTGTAGTCTTTAAGGTCAGCCACACCTATTACTTTACCGAACAGCAGTAGTATCTCCGTCTGTCCGTATGTTAGGGTGTTGCCTTCAATATGATTGCTGTTAAAATTGAAGTCAATTGTAAACCGCTGACTGAGCCTATGCCGATCTGTTTCATCGAGCGGCTGAATATTAAGCCATTGCTGGTAGGCTGATTCCAGATTCGTTGTATCTACTACTTTCATCTCCTAATGTTAATTTCCATGTTTTTATTTCACTACGGGCACAAAAATTCACGCTTTTAACACTTTCACGCCACCTTTGAGCCACAAATTTACGATTTTTTCTTGAGCCACAGGCATTTCTTCTCTTCTTTTTTCTCCATTTATTCAAAAAAGTGCCCTCAAAGGTGGTAGGCTACCACTTTTAAGCCCCCTTTTTGAATTTTTTCTTGCAGGAAATGTTTGGGGAAAAGGTTGCATTAGTACAACCTTTTTGCCAACATTTCACAATATCCTCCTGATGGTGTCCTTGCTGTAGTGCTCGAATATCTGCTCGAAGTTGTCGGCTACGTTGTCGTTGGCAAGACTGCTGTCACGCATCACGAAGTAGTAGGGTTGCTGTTTGGCAATCTCCGTGATGGTGGTCTCGTTCACATTCTCGTCAAAGCAAGCCAACAGGTAACCGTCAGCCACATTCCACACCGTCTTGCCGGCAATCTCGGTCTGCTCAATCTTCGCACTCAGTTCTATGCCGAGTTCTATCATCGCTTGGAAGAGCAGGTCTTCTTCCGTGCGGTCAGGCTTGATATTGTCTTCAAACAGTTTTGCCTCTCTGAATTCTTCTGGTGTATAATACACATCCTCCATATTCGACGAGTCGAGTTTCAGCACACGGAAACCTGTATCAAGGTCTTTTGCCTCCGGGTGTTCGTCCTTTATCTTCTTTCCTGCCCTGCGGATACGTTCTTTGCCGATTTCGCAGATATTCTTGTAGCCAGCCTTGTATGCTTCGCTCTTTTCATCCGTTGCCTCTGGCAGTTGCACCAAAATAAATTTACGCTTACCTCCGTCCTCTGCATTGAGTTGCATGACTGCATGGGCGGTAGTGGCGGAGCCTGAGAAGAAATCTAAGGCTATTAACTGTTTATCGTAATGAGCAAGTGTATTGATTAAATAACGTATTAAAGATGATGGTTTAGGATAATCCATTATCCGCTCTTTTCCAAACAGCTTTTCAATTTCTGTACTTGCATCTTCGTTTGTTCCGACATTTACTTTAGCATCAATTATGCTTGAAGGTCTTTTTACTTTGTCAAGTTGGTCTGAACGGAAAACATTAAAACCAAATTTGTTAGAAAGACTGAATTTCGTTCCTGCTCTTATCTCTTCATCAAGTTTTGCTTGAGTCC
>CALAVF010000101.1 GCA_937892315.1 uncultured Prevotellaceae bacterium
CGATCTATGCTTGATCCTGGTCTTACTGACGAAGAGCGTCAAATGAAGATTGAGAAGATGGCTGATAATGAGGTCATGAAGGTTCAGGAGATGAATCGCTTAGAGCAGGAAGAGAAATCCTTATATGGCTTTGATTTTGACAAATCAGGTTTGTCTATCACAAGATTGGAACCATGATACAGTATCATACGCCTTGATATTTCAGTTGTCCGCCGTTTCGATTGCAGATGATTGAAATGGCTTCAATGCCATCCTCAAAAGATTGAGTGTGCAGCACATCGTAGAATTGAGACAAATAATCCATGCCCTTAAACCGCTGCATGTAGTTATATGCCTGCCTTTCTGCAATGCCAAATTTCTTTGCGAACTCGGCTATGAGTGCTATCGTATATTTCAATCTATTTGTATCTTCTCTTGACATAAACCTCTTCACATATAAGTTCATTTCATGATTCTTGCCCCAAAGGTACACGCTTTTTTTCAATTAAACAATTATTCTTGGAGAAAATGCGTGAGAGACGGGATTTTATTGGTTAGAAATTAGGAAAGAGGGCTCACTTTTTGTTCATATCGGCAATCACCAATTTGATTTCCGCATAGGTATAGTCATTCGGCAGGAGGTTCTTCACTTCGCTGAGTGAGTAGGCTTTACTGAAGGAGTTTACGATGCCGCGGATGATTTTCTGGTGCTGGGTGCTGACCACATCACTCACTTTCAGTTCGCCTTCGGTGACGAAATGGGCAAGGTGATTTTCGATGGTGCCGACGGTGAGGGAACGCTCTTTGGCAATGTCTTGGAGGGATTTGCCTTCACGATAGAGTTTGAGGGTGGTCGCTTTCGTATCCACTTTTTCTTTCTTAGGTTTCTCCTCTTTTTCCGTCTTGGCTTTTACCGTCTTTACGCTGGAAGAGTTCTTGGGAGCGTTGCCCCAAGTCTTTACCTTGCCATCTTCCACCTTCACTTCGTCCAGCACCGCCTTGGCTTTCGCGTTCAGAAAATCCCGAACATTGAAGCCTGTGGGTTGCAGACGAGTGAACACGCCGAGTTTCAGTTTCAGCGAGAGGAGGAAGGCATCGAGGGCATTGTTGTATTGGGCGATGACCTGCTTGTTGTTGATGGTCACTTTCGAGGCAGCCACCACGGGGTCGAGCAGTTCGTGGAGTTTCTGGGTGAAATAGCCCATGGCTGCTTTCAGACGCTCTTGCAGGTGTTCGTTGCGGGCAAAGGATGTGCCGCTCTGCTGCATCAGTTGCATGTATTGCTGACGGAACTTGACGGCAACGGTCAGCACTTGGGCATCCAGTTCTGGCAGCACCTTCTGAAGCGTAGAGAGATAGTCAGGATAAGCCGCATACAGATGTTCATTCACCACCCGATAGAGATACTGCGTGTCAAGTTTCAATGGCTGAAAATCAAAGAGTTCGTTCAGCAACGTCAAGAAATAGTCGTACTTCATCTGCGGCAACTTCCCTTCCGTCTGCTGTGCCTCTGCCAGTTCACGGTCGATGTAGGCATTGACCGACGCATCCGTAATGACTGAACGCATCGCTAACGGACGTGCCAGCACCATGCCTTCCAATGTGCGGCAACGGCTCAATGCCACATACACCTGTCCATGGGTGAACGAGTCATTGATGTCCAACACAGCATGATCGAACGTCAAGCCTTGGCTCTTATGCACCGTGATTGCCCACGCCAACCGCAAGGGATATTGCTTGAACGTACCATCCACTTCTTCCCGAATCTCCTTTGTATCCTCGTCAATCACATATTTCATGTTCTCCCACACCAACTGCGGCACATACACCGTCCGTCCGTCTTCCTTACAATGCACCACAATGAGGCGTTCGTCCGTCTCGTCATCCCATGCAAAACCTTCCACAACACCAATCTTTCCGTTGTAATATTCTTTCTCAGGAAAAGGGTCATTCTTGATGAACATCACCTGTGCCCCCTCTTTCAGCACCAGCACCTCATCAGCAGGGTAACTGCTCTCAGGGAAGTTTTTACGCACCTCTGCCTCAAGCCGCATTTCCTTCGTCTTCAGCATGTCTAACCGTTGTTCGTTATACAGTTGTGCCATCCTGTTATGCGTGGTCAGCCGTATCCAATCTTCATCAGCAGGCGGCTGAAAGTTTGCCACATAACGTCTGTTGAGCGACTGCAATACTCCGTCATCAATTTTGTTGTTGCGGATTTTCCCCAAGATGTCGATAAACGCTTCATCCTGCTGACGATAGATATGCTTCAGTTCAATCGTCACATACTGAATCTGACGGAGAGCCTTGCTGCCGAAGAAATATGGCGTATCATAATAAGGCGACAGCAACGCCCACTCCCGTTCTTGTGCCACAGGAGCCAACTGCTGCAAGTCGCCAATCAAAAGCAACTGCACCCCACCGAAAGGTTTGTTCCGTTCCCGATGTTTCCGCAGTTCTTGGTCAACCGCATCCAGCACGTCACACCGCACCATCGAAATCTCGTCTATCACCAGCAAATCCAACGTCTTGATGAGGTTCTTCTTCTCCTTTCCCATGCGGTAATACGACTTTTCCGTCTTCATGCCTGGCACCATCGGGCCAAAGGGCAACTGGAAGAACGAGTGAATCGTCTGTCCTTGTGCATTGATGGCAGCCACGCCTGTCGGTGCCAGCACCACCATCCGCTTCGGAGTCCTCTCACGAAGTGTCCGCAGAAACGTCGTTTTCCCCGTTCCAGCCTTTCCCGTCAAGAACACCGACACGTTTGTGTTCGTCACAAACTGCCACGCCAAATTCATCTCGTGATTATGCTCACCAGTATCTTCTGCCACAATTGACGAGTATTCTTCCTCTTCTGCCATCAAATCCCAATAATCCACCATATCCTTCATTCTGATTTTCTCGCAAAGATACGAAAAAATGTGAAAATAGTCACACGGCTTTAATCTTTTTTGTACCTTTGTACATCCAATCAATAAAAATAGCGTAGAAAACACTTCTTTATGAAAAGGTTTCTTTTATGGGTACTTCCCTTTTTATTCTGTGATGTGTGCCATGCCGACGACATCACCATCCATTTCAACGGCACCACAGCCAAGGTGCAACAACAAGTGAAAGACAGCGTCAACGTGACCATCGACGGTGCTAAAGTCAGCATCGAGAGCATGTATGAGGGACACAAACTGAGCGTCTTTCTAACAGGTGAGAGCGAAGACGGTCAACTCATTCTGAAGACCGCAGGAAAAGCCAAAGTGACGCTTGAAGACCTGCATCTGACCAGCCAAGAAGGGGCACCTTTGTGGTTGAAGAATAAGAAAAAGGTGGAAGTCGTGGCAGCCGATGACACAGAAAACACACTGACCATCACCGCCTGTGCCGACACAGCCAATCACAAATCAGCAGCCATCTGGAGCAAAGACAAGTTGCAACTCTCTGGCAAGGGAGTGCTCAACATCTTTGCCACAGGCGACGGATGCCGTGGCATCAAAGCCAAGGACAATATCACCATCGAAAATCTCGTACTGAATGTGACCACCACGGGCAACCATCTGGGCGAAGACACCACCAAGATGATGGGCGGCTTCGGAGGGCCACCACCCAACTTCAATCCGGACGACCTGCCCGAAGAAGTGAAAGCCCACATCGAAGAGATGAAGAAGAAATTTGAAGAGATGCAGAAAAACGGTGAATTTCCCATGATGGGCGGCTTCGGAGGATCTATGGGCGGAATGCGGCCCGAAGGCAATGACAGCACACGTCATGGCGGTTTCCCTCCTTTCGACAACAACGACGGTGATGATCACCCCATGGGTGACTTCGGAGGCAAGCATAAATACATCTCCCCCACCAAAGCCATCGCATCGAAAGGTATCATCACCATCAACAGCGGCTTCATCACCGTCAGCACCAGCACCCCCGGAGCGGAAGGCATCGAAGGGAAGCAAGGTGTCGTGCTGAATGGCGGCAACATCACCGTCACAGCCAACGATGATGCCATCAACGCCAACGAACGCATCTACTTCAATGGTGCTCATGTCACCGCCATCAGCACCACCAACGATGCTGTCGATGCCAACTACGGCGATGGCGGCTTCCCGCCCATCTTCGGAAGTCAAGACGCTGGCGAACAGAAACCTGCTGAGCCTGCCATCATCATCACAGACGGCGAAGTCTATGCATGGAGCCAGAGGGGAGCACCCGAAGAAGGGCTCGACTGTGACTTCTCCCCCATTGAGGTGTCGGGCGGCACAGTCTTCTCCATCGGTGCAGGCATGGGCGACATGCCTTCCGTCCCCACCAACGAGACGGCCCTACAAGCCACCGCACTGCTCATTGGCTTGAACGTACAGAAAGACGAACCCATCCTTGTCTTCGACAGCGAAGGCAATCAACTGGAGAGCATCACCACCCCATTCTCCCTGCAAAGGAGTTCAAGCCTCATCAGCCATCCTGCTTTTGAGACGGGCAAACAATACACCGTGAGGACAAAGGACTACGAAAAGACCTTCACCCTCACCGAAAACTTCACCGTGGTGCGTTAGTTAAATGTAATATTCCACCATCTCCACCAATCCTGCCCTCAAGGCGTACTTCGTCGCCTCATAGACAGTATTCACCCCTATCTTCCTGAAGATGTTCTTCTTGTGTGTCGTGATGGTGTGGATGCTCGAATGCCTGTCTGCCGCAATCTCCTTCACCGACTTGCCCAAGGCAATCATTCTCAGCACCTCCGTCTCACTCGTCGTCAACTGGTCGCTGCGTTCCTGCGGCATCCGAGGTGTGAGCAGCAGGTTTGTCACTTGATGGCACAGGAACCGCACCCCCGTGATGGCACACTTCAACGCTGTGGCAATCTCCTGAGCCGAGTCGTCCTTCAGCACCATGCTGAACTGTTGCTCCACGCTCAGCCGCCTAATCAGTTGCTCCGTCAGTTCCGACGAGAAGAGCACCCACATCGCTTCCGGGAAACGCTCACTCAGGTTCATCAGTTCCTCGCTGCTGCCCAAGTCAAAGAGCGTGTAGTCAATCACCACCACCGACGACGGGTTCTCCTTCAGATCCGCAATCAGTTCCGCACGCCTGCCCACTTCCTTCACCTCCAAGTTTTCCACCTCAGCCAAGACACCTCTCACCAGCATCTTCAACCCCAGCCGCGTGATATCTTGATTATCCGCTATAATGATTTGCCTGTTTTCCTTCATACGTCCTTTTCTTTTCATTTTTCTGCTGCAAAGTTACGACTTTCCCAATGAAAATCCTACAAGTAAGCACCTCTTTAGCAAATTCGTCCAATAAATAAAACTTTTAAGGAAAAATCATCTACAAATATACCCTTCTTCTGATGAGATACAAATACCCTTTCTATGGTGGAAGGATGGACATACTATAACCATATTCTGAACGTCGTGCCCAACAACATCGTCGAGCCTTTTGCCCAAGGGAACGTGCTGAGCATCCTCATCATTGCCGCAGCGGTGGGCTTGGCACTGGCTTTCATGAAGAAAAGCGAGGAGGTGCAGGTGCTCATCAAGGGCATCTTCGGATTGCAGGAACTGCTCTTCACGCTCATCAAGGCACTCATCTGGACCCTGCCTGTGGGCATCGTCGCCTTTGCTGCTCAGTTGTCGGCACAAGTGGAGGCAGGTGCGATTGTGGGGGCGCTGGGGAAGTATGTTGCCGTCATCTTGGGTGGCAACGCCATCCAGTTCTTCGTCGTGTTGCCTCTCTTCCTCTTGAGCCAAGGGGTGAACCCTTGGCGAGTGCTGAAAGCCATGTCGCCAGCGGTGCTCATGGCGCTTTTCACCAAAAGTTCGGCTGCCACACTGCCTGTCACAATGCAGTCAGCCGAAGAACGTCTGGGCGTGAAACCAGAGGTGGCAAGATTTGTGCTGCCCATCTTCACCATCATCGACATGGTGGAAACGGCAGAGAACGTATGGAGTGATTCGTGCGTCTGTGCTATGACCCATAATGACCTCCAAAAATAGGACAAAATGACACGCTCGTCACGTCAGAAGTGGTGTGACTCACACCGCCCTGGTGGTCTGAGTCACATCGCCGAGGCGGTCTGACTCAGACCACTTCAGAGGCGTACAGCAAGGCATTTCAGAGGTGGACAAAATTGCATTCGACATTCGTTTCCTTTACAGGCTTTTATGCCAACCCAAACGGGGGTGCATCGTGTGTGATGCACCCCCGTTTGGGTTGATGTTATTTTTCTTTCTCAAAGTCGTCGAGTTTCTTCAAGTAGTATGCTCGAACGTCGTCCCATTTGTAGTAGGGGAACTGGTCGGTCTTGATGGGGAGGGTCGCTTCCTTCTCGTTGAGCAGGGCTTTCATGAGGATGGGTTCTCCTTTTTTCTTGGGGCGGTAGAAGACCCACTGGATGTTGCAAGCCATAGGGTAGATGCGGAAGTTGACCCACTGGTCTTCAAGGTGGTCAAGGTCTTCCACGGCACGTCCGCAACTGTCCAGTTCCATGAGGCAGGCAAGTGGCATGACGCACACCTCGTGTCCGAAGCGGAGGGCTGCACCGTTCTTGTAAGTCTTGCTCGCCATGACGGTGTCGGTGGTCTCGATGATGTTACGCAGCAGGTTTGCCTGTGAGAACTGCATGATGCTGCCCGTCTGTGGGGCAGGGCCATAGCCGAGATACCAATCGATGTTCCAGGCTCGCCAAAGGTCGTAGCATTCCTCCTTGGTGAAGAGGTTCCACATATCTTCGCCGCATCCGTGGCTCTGCATGTTGGTGACGATGTAGAAGACGGAACGCATGAAGGAACGTGGACGGAAGTCCTCATCGTTCCAGAAACTCTCGTCGGTGAAGAGGGCACGACAGAAGCGTTCGGGATGGGTGTAGAGTTTGTTGTAGTGGCTGACAATGCGACCGCGGTCACGGCTGGCATCGCGGAGTCGGCGGCTCCTGTCGGCGTTGAGGTACCACTGGAAGGCTTCGCTCACGTCGTTGTGCATCTTGAGTTGACGGTTGAAGGCGGTGATTTCCTCACACTCGGCTGTCATGCTGAGGATGCAACGGATGACCACGGTGCTTCGAGCATCGACCTGTGCATCCTTGCCACTGAAGATTTCGGGGAAGTGCTCAGTCATGCGTTTACCGATGCCGTGGTGCTGCTGCTCGCCGATGTCGGAGAGGTCGCCCAAGCGTCCTTGTGTGCAGGGATAGAAGCGTTCGAGTTTCTCCAACGCTTCTTGTCCGAGGGGACTGAGGACACCCTGCTGCTGAGCACGACGAAGGGTGCGGATGGCGTTCATGTAGTCGCCATCGTCCAAGAGCCAGCGGGAACCGTGGCGGCCATAATGAGACATGTAGAAGGGTTCGTACCCCTTCGGTGTCTTGGTGAGCGGCTGGGTCGGTGCCTGATACGCCATGTGGTTGGAGGCAGACTTGAGGATGTCGGCATAGATTTCTTCCTTGGCTGTCTGAGCCTGCGAAGAAGCGACAGAAAGCAGGAGTGCGGATAATAAAAGAATCTTTTTCATATCTTAAAATGTTTGAAGTTGATGTCAAATGTTCATGTCAAATCAGTCGTAGGTGGCAAAATTGGCATTTCGTCCGAGGTCGTGATAAGCATTCTGCAAGAGTTCAGGCGTTATCTCGAAGTCGCGGTTGATGGGGCGTCCCTCGTCCTTGAGCGAATGAGAGAACATCCAGTCGTAGGTTTGATAGCAGTAGAAGAGGCGGGCAGGACGGCCGTGATTGATGCCAGGCATACGGGTGTAGATGAGGCGCGAGTCATCTCCCGTCTTCTTGATGGCGTCCACCACACGGTCGGAGGCAGAGACGGGGACGGCGGTGTCTGCCGTGCCATGTACAATCCACATGGGGATGCGAGAGAGACCGCTGAGGTCTTTCACGGTGGCACCGCCACACATCGCCATGCCAGCGGCAATGCGGTCGGGATAGGTGGCGCAGAGGTCGAGCGTGCCATAACCGCCAAGGCTCATGCCATAGCAGTAGATGCGGTCGCTGTCCACGTTGTAGTTTGTTTCTGCCCACTCGATGAGTTTCATAATTTTCTCGGGTTTCCATGCACCGCCAGGATTCTGAGGGGCAAGGACATAGCAGTCGATGGCACGTCCACGCTTGAGGGCCTCCATGGGGCCATAGCGTTTCACTTTGTTGAGGTCGGTGCCACAAAGGCTGGCTCCATGCAGGAAAATGAGCAAGGGACGATGAACGCCATCGCCTTCATCCTCTTCGGGACGATAGAACCAAAAGTTGTAACTGTCTTTCACCGTGTTGCGAAAGGCTTTGCTCGTGTCCTGTGCATGGAGCGTGAGAGAACACACAAAAGTGAGCAAGATAAAGATATATCGGAGCATAAATCAGGCCTTTTAACGGAATAATGTGCAAAGATAACACAAAAAAGTGAAAAAAGTAGTACCTTTGTGGCATAAAAATCAATCTTTTCACACTTTTCACAGAAAATGAAAAAAATCATCCTCTTCATCGCGTTAGCCCTTCCTCTTTGGGGGCGAGCGGGCTATGCCCAAGAGGTTCACCCAAAAATCGGCAAGCAAGCCCAATCGGCTGACGGACGCATCAGCATCGAACTGATTGGCAAGAAACAGTTCTTCGCCCCTGGCGACAAAGAGACTGCCGACTCGGACATCAACTCGCCCAAGTCGGTCAACGTACACCCTAACGGCAAGAAATTCTATGTGAACTCGCTGGAAGGAGCCACAACCGTGGTGTATGACATGCAGACGTATAAGAAACTGGCAGTCATCAAGCACCAGTTCGACCACACAAAGGACGCTGCCCTGTGGAGCAAACCTTCGGGGCTGTATTCCTTCACTCACTACAAGAACGACCACCTCAACACTTTCTACGGCAAGCCCGTGGAGAGCACCTTCTCGCATGGCGGCAAATATCTGTGGGTGCCCTACTACCGCCGCTCCTACGACATCAACGCCCAAGACCCCTCGGCGGTTGCCGTCATCGACACAGAGACGGACAAAATCATCCGCCTGATGGAGACAGGTCCGTTGCCCAAGATGATTGCCACATCGCCCGATGGCAAACTGGTCGCCATCTCTCACTGGGGCAACAACACGGTGGGCATCATCGACATCAGCAGCCCCGACCCCAAGCAATGGAAACACAAGGCGTGTCATGTGGTGGACTATCAACTGAAACTCGACTACCCTCTCAACCGTTCGGTCAACCGCGACGCTGGCAGTGGCTATGCGCTGCGTGGCACGGTGTTCACCCCCGACAACCGCTATTTGCTCGTGGGTTGCATGGGCGGTGGCGGCGGCATCGCTGTGATTGATTTGCAAAAGTCTGAATATCTCGGACGCTTGCAAGGCATGATGGCAAACGTGCGTCACATCGTCCTGAAGAACGGCTACCTCTACCTGAGCATCAACGGTGCCGGCTATGTACAGAAGATTTCGCTCGACACCATGCTCGATGCCATCTCGAAGATGCAGAACAAACGAGGCACCGTGACTGGCTGGCAGAACTGCAAGGTAGGTGCAGGAGCACGTACCATCGAGTTGTCGCCATCGGGCAAGTACATCTTTGCTGCCTGCAACAACGCCAGTGCCCTCTATGTGGTGGATGCCAAGGATATGAAGGTGCTCACCAGCATCCCTGCCGACAGTTATCCCGTAGGGCTCGACATCTCCAAAGATGGCAAGTACGTCTTCACCACCGCACAAGGCCACTCAGGCAAAGGCGGTGGCAATGCCGTTGATATTTTCAAAGTAACGTATAACAAATGAGCACTTTAATGAAACCAATTATGAGAAAACACATCTTTTTTTGTTTCTTATTGGCTTCCACAGTCTTCGCCCAAGCACAACTGAAGATTGTGCATCCATCCATCGGCACCAAAGCCTACTCTGCCGACAGCACGTTCTGCATCGAACTGATTGCCAAGAAGCAATATTTCGACCCATCGGACACATCGACCGCCGACAATGATATCAACTCGCCCAAGTCGGTGAATATGCACCCCAACGGCACCAAATACTACGTCAATTCGCTGGAGGGTGCCACCACCGTCGTGTATGACTTCAAGACCAACCAAAAACTAAAGGTGATTCGCCATGAGTTCACAGAGGCCGACACCGTCCTGCTGATGGGGGCAAAGCCTTATTACGAGTTCACTCATCATCTGCCCGATGCCAAGCATCCCGTCTCAGGATTCGGCGGCTGGGGAGCCTTCTATGGCAAGCCCGTGGAGAGTGCGTTCACACATGGCGGTCGCTATCTCTGGATTCCCTACTACCGCCGCTCTTACGACCTCAATGCCCAAGACCCCTCGGCGGTCGCCATCATCGACACAGAGACCGATTCCATCATCCGGCTGATGGACACAGGGCCGCTGCCCAAGATGATTGCCCCGTCGCCCAACGGCAAACTGCTTGCCATCACCCATTGGGGCGACAACACCGTGGGCATCATCGACATCAGCAGTCCCCACCCTGCCGACTGGCATCACCTCTCCCTCGCCATCGTTGACCAGCAATTGAAACTCAATTATAGCCTCACGAAGCAGGTTGACCGCGACAACGACAGCGGCTACTGTCTGCGTGGCACCGCCTTCACCCCCGACAACCACTATTTGCTTGTCGGCTGCATGGGCGGCACCAACGGAGGTGGCATTGCCGTCATTGACCTCCAATCTTCAACTCTCCCCCAGGCAGGAGAGTCGGAGGGGGCTCCCCGCTATCTCGGCCGTGTGCTCGGCAACATGTACAACCTGCGTCACATCATCATCCGTGACGGCTATCTCTACCTGAGCATCAACCGCGACGGCTACATCCAACGGATGCCTCTCGCCCAGTTCCTAAGCGTCGTACCTGCTCTCACCGCCTCATCCAGCAAGACCACGACCCTCACAGGATGGGAGAACTGCCAAGTAGGTGCAGGGGCACGCACCATCGAGACCTCACCCGACGGCCGCTACATCTATGCCGCCTGCAACGCCAGCAGCACCCTCTATGTGGTGGACACCCAGACATTCCAAGTCATCGCCCACATGAACGGCGACAGTTATCCCGTCGGTCTCGAAGTCTCCCAAGACGGCAAGTACGTGTTCACCACCTCCCAAGGCAGAAGCAATGGTGGCGGCAACTGCGTGGACATCTTTGAAGCAACGTGTAATAACAAGTGAAAAGTGAAAAGTGAAAAATCTAAGTTACTTTTGCTGCTGAGTTGCCAACATCCCGGATGGTGGGTAACTTAGATTTTTCACTTTTCACTCTTCACTTTTCACTCAAAAACAGACAAACATGAAAAAATATATTTCTTTTTTTGTCGCCCTGACCGTCTCAATGGGATTGACGGCACAGACCTAC
>CALAVF010000102.1 GCA_937892315.1 uncultured Prevotellaceae bacterium
AAATTGTTGCTGGAAACTGGAAGATGAACAAGAATCTCCAGGAAGGTATCGAACTGGCAAAGGGTCTCAACGAGGCACTCGCTGCTGACAAACCAAACTGCGATGTGATTATCTGTACTCCTTTTATCCACTTGGCAAAGGTGTCTGAAATCATCGACCACAAGGTGATTGGGCTTGGTGCTGAGAACTGTGCAGACAAGGCTTCTGGTGCATACACTGGTGAAGTTTCTGCCGAGATGGTTAAGTCAACAGGTGCTGAGTATGTAATTCTCGGTCACTCAGAGCGTCGTGAGTACTACAATGAGACTCCCGAAATTCTGAAAGAGAAGGTTGAGTTGGCTCTGGCTAATGGCTTGAAGGTGATTTTCTGCATTGGTGAGTCTTTGGCACAGCGTGAGGCTAATGAGCAGAATGCTGTTGTGAAGGCAGAGTTGGAAGGCAGTGTATTCCACCTTGCTCCTGAGCAGTTCAAAAACATCGTGATTGCTTACGAACCTATCTGGGCAATCGGTACTGGCAAGACTGCTACGGCTGACCAGGCAGAGGAAATCCACGCTTACATCCGTTCTGTGATTGCTGAAAAGTACGGTGCACAGGTGGCTGCTGACACTTCTATCCTCTATGGTGGTTCTTGCAAGGCTTCTAACGCTCCTGAACTCTTCGCTAAGCCTGATATTGACGGTGGCCTTATTGGTGGCGCATCACTCAAGGTTGCTGACTTCAAGGGCATTATCGACGCTTGGAAATAATCAACAAATAGACGATTGACAATTGATAATTGAATGAGGCTTATGCGATGCATCTCTATCGACAAACATGCCGAAAGACAATTATCAATTGTCAATTCTAAATGAACAACTCACTAAAATTCTCAATCCATTCACTCTACAATGAAAAGACTTCTTACGTTTGCCATTTCCATCCTATTGTGTACTATCACCATGTCTGCACAAGAGTTTATTGACCACTTGACCAGCAAGGCTGCAGGACAAGGCACAGTGACAGTACATCAAGATTCCCTGCTCGATGATATCGTGAACGGGAAGAAGCAGTTCGTCCCTGAGAAGAAGGAAGAGAAGAAGGATCTGCCGGGCATACAGACAGGAAAGCGGATGAAGGCTCGTGGCTACCGCATCCAGGTGTATTGGGGTGGCAGTGCTCGTGCCGACCAAACTAACGCCCAGCGTGCTGGCACGAAAGTCACCACGTTGTTCCCCGAACTGCAGGCCTACACGACCTTCGAATCACCCAATTGGCGATGCCGTGTGGGGGATTTTGTTACTCGTCAAGAGGCAAGCGATTACCTCAGCAAACTCAAGGAGGCTAAAATCTCGCGAGATGCTATTATCGTGAAAAGCGAGATATACATATATCAATAATATATTCAGAAGAAATGGACAAGGAAGAACAGATAGAACTACTCAAAAATACATGTCTAAAAACGCTTGAAGCCATAGGGGAAGATACGCAGCGTGAAGGGTTGGTCAAGACCCCTGAACGAATGGCGAGGTCGTTCCTCGAACTGACCAAAGGCTACTCTATGGATCCTGTCGCCACCCTTCAGTCGGCGATGTTCCCAGAGGATTATGACCAGATGGTTGCCGTGAAGGACATTGAGTTCTATTCTCTTTGTGAGCACCATATTTTGCCGTTCTTTGGCAAGGTTCATGTGGCATACATTCCTAACGGACACATCGTGGGACTTAGCAAAATTCCACGCATGATTGATATTTTCTCCCATCGCTTGCAGGTGCAGGAACACTTGACCCGTCAGATTTGTGAATGTCTTCAGCAGGCGCTCAACCCGTTGGGAGCCATTGTGGTGGTTGAGGCACAGCATCTTTGTATGCAGATGAGAGGTGTGGAGAAGCAAGGCTCCAGCACCACAACGATGTATTACACAGGTGTCTTCGAAAATATTGAAAAAAGAAAAGAATTCTTAAATCTTATCCATCATTGATACCACAATCCACCATTGACCGCATCATTGACGCCGCCAACATCGTTGATGTCGTTTCTGATTACGTCACGCTTCGCCGAGCCGGTGCAAGTTACAAAGGATTGTGTCCTTTCCACGACGATAAAACCCCTTCGTTCTCTGTCTCTCCTGCTCGTGGTGTGTGCAAGTGCTTCAGTTGCGGCAAGGGTGGCAACTCTGTCCATTTCATCATGGAGATGGAGCAGATGACCTATGTGGAAGCCCTGAAACATTTGGCAAAGAAATACGGTATTCCTGTTGAAGAAGAGCAGATGACTGACGAACAGCGACAGCATCTCAACGAACGAGAGAGCATGTTTGCTGTCAACGAGTGGGCTGCCAAGTATTTCAGTCAAACCATGCAGAACAATCAGGATGGTCGTGCTATCGGACTTGCCTATTTCCGTAGTCGTGGTTTTCGTGATGACATCATCGCCAAGTTCCGTCTTGGTTTCTGTCTTGATAGCCCCAACGCCATGTCCAACGAGGCGAAAGCAAAAGGGTATAAGGAAAAGTATCTTGTCGATACGGGGCTCTGTGTGAAGCGAGATAACGGCACTATCTATGACCGTTTCCGTGGACGTGCCATGTTCCCTTGGATAGCCGTCAATGGCAAGGTAGTTGCATTTGGTGGTCGTGTGCTTGATGCACGTACCAAGGGAGTCAGCCAGAAATATGTTAATTCGCCCGATTCTATCATCTATCACAAGGCGAATGAACTCTACGGTATCTATCAGGCAAAGAAACAGATAGCCAAGGAAGATATGGTGTACATGGTCGAAGGTTACACCGATGTCCTTGCCATGCACCAGTGCGGCATTGAGAATGTGGTTGCCAACTCTGGTACGGCACTCAATGAGGCACAAATTCACTTGCTGCATCGTTTCACGAACAATATCACTCTGCTTTACGATGGCGACGAGGCGGGCATTCATGCTGCTACACGCAGCACCGACATGCTGCTTGCCGAAGGTATGAACGTGAAGATTCTGCTCTTGCCTGATGGTGACGACCCCGATAGTTTTGCTCGTAAACATAATGCCCAAGAGTTTAAGGAATATGTGGCGGCTCATCAGACAGACTTCATTCTCTTCAAGAGCAATCTTCTCTTGAAAGATGCTCAGCGTGACCCTATCAAACGTGCCAAACTGACAGAAGATATTGTAAGAAGTATTGCCGTTATTCCAGACGAAATCATCCGTTCCACTTATGTCCACGAATGTGCTGAAATTCTTGGGATGGACGAAGCCGTCTTGATGCGTGGTGCCAACAAGAACCGTGCGGCCATCCTCGAAAACTTGAAAAAGGAAGCACAGCGAGAACGTGAACGGCAAGACCGTTTGCTGAATATGGGACAAGATGCAGAAAAGACCAAGGAAACACCTGCTGCTGCGGATGTCCTGGCATCCGACCCGTCACTCTCTGAGACACCTTCTGATGCCGACGATTCTTTTGCCGCCATTACCTCTGTTGATGAGGCTCCTGCTCAGCAAGCCCCTGATATGCAGCCACTCATCACGAAGAAGAATGAGGCAGACCAACGTTTCATCGGCATCGAGCGGATGATTATGACCCTTGTCACTCGCTATGGAGAGTTACCCATTGATGGCGAGAATGCCAATGGCGAACAGACAAAAACCACCCTTGCAGAGTATGTGCAAGGTGACCTCACCTACGACGGCATCACCCTTCGTTCGCCCCTTTACACCAAGATGCTGCAACTCACATGTGCCCATATACACGATACCGGTTTTGTTGCCAGCAAGTTTCTGCTCAACAATCAGGATGAAGATGTGAGTCGTGAAGCGGCTGACCTCATCAGCGACCGCTATCAACTCAGCAAAGGCAATCAAATGACACAAAGTGAAGAGGAACTGAAATCCACCTATGTTTCACGCCTGCTGCTCGACTATAAGAATGCCATTGTTGAAGAAGAACTGAAGCAGTGCAATGCCGACCTCACACGCCCCGAAATCAAAAGCGATATACCCCAGATGATGGCTATCATGCGACGCATCAAGGAACTTGGAGAGATTCAGCGTGAATTGGCTAAATATCTGGGCGACAGAGTGGTAGTGAAATGAACATTCTTGCCCAAGATATCAAGTACCTGCAAGGAGTGGGACCCCAGCGTGCCATTCTGCTTGCCAACGAACTCGGCATCACCACCGTTGGCGACCTCCTTACGTACTATCCCTACAAATACGTTGACCGTAGCCGCATCTACAAAATTCGGGACATTGACGGCAACATGCCATACGTACAACTTTGTGGACAAATTTTTTCTTTCGAGAGCATCGGAGAAGGACGTGGCAAACGCCTGATTGCCCACTTTGCCGACGGCACCGGCAGCATAGACCTCGTGTGGTTTCAAGGCATCAAGTATGCGGCAAAGAACTACGACTGCCGCAAGCCTTACATTGTTTTTGGCAAGCCGACGGTCTTCAACGGACACATCCAGATTGCCCATCCTGAGATAGAGAATGCTCCTGAAGACCTCAAGGCAGAGGCTCGCACCACGGGAAATCTCTTTGAGGAGGGAGCCATTAACCCCAATCTTCAGGAGTCGGATTTTGAGACACAACCTACTTTTTACAAGGGTCTTTGTCCTTCTTACAACACCTCCGAGAAGATGAAGCGAGGCGGACTTACCTCCGCAGGTATGGCAAAATTGACAGCCAACATGTTCAAACTCTTGAAAGAGCCGTTGCAAGAAACTTTGCCTTCCTACATCGTTGCACAGCATCACCTCATGTCTTACGATGAGGCTGTCCACAATATCCATTATCCCTCTTCTCCCGAAGCCCTTCGCCATGCACAACTTCGCCTCAAGTTTGAGGAACTTTTCTATGTGCAGTTGAACATCCTGCGGTATGTGAAAGACCGCCAACTTCGTTACAAAGGCATCATTTTTAGCACTATCGGTGAGAATTTCAACAGTTTCTTTTATCATCATTTGCCCTTCGAACTGACAGGAGCACAGAAGCGGGTTATCAAGGAGATTCGAGCCGACATGAAATCGGGACGACAGATGAATCGTCTTCTTCAAGGCGATGTTGGCAGCGGAAAAACCCTTGTGGCACTGATGGTAGCCCTCATTGCCATCGATAACGGCTGTCAGGCTTGCATCATGGCACCTACAGAGATATTGGCAGAGCAGCATCTCAACACGCTCCGTGCCTTTTTAGGTGACATGCCTGTGCGTGTGGAACTGCTGACAGGCTCTGTGAAGGGGAAACGTCGCACAGAAGTGCTCGAAGGTCTGGTTACAGGCGGTGTCCACATCCTTGTTGGCACACACGCGGTCATAGAGGACAACGTGCTTTTCCACAGGCTCGGCTTGGTCGTCATCGACGAGCAGCACCGATTTGGTGTGGCTCAGCGTGCCAAACTTTGGATGAAGAACGCTGTTCCGCCTCATGTTCTCGTCATGACAGCCACCCCCATTCCACGCACCCTCGCCATGACCCTCTACGGAGACCTCGACGTGAGCGTCATTGACGAGCTGCCGCCAGGAAGGAAACCTATCAAGACAATACACCGTTTCGACTCGCACAGGGAACAGATTTACAACATGATGAGACATGAGCTGCAAACAGGCAGGCAAGTGTACATCGTCTATCCACTCATACAAGAGAAAGAGAAATACGTGCCACAAATCGACGCCGACTACTCCTTCGAAGGCAAGGACGGCTCCAACGTACTCTCCCCTATTGCGCGCAAGAGACAAGAGTCGCTCGACATGAAAAATCTGGAGGACGGCTACACACAGATATGCAAGGCCTTTCCCGAATATAAGGTGGGTAAGGTACACGGCAAGCTCAAGCCTGCCGAGAAAGACATTGAGATGGAGGCGTTCGCCAGCGGCCAGACACAGATACTCGTCGCCACGACAGTCATCGAGGTGGGCGTCAACGTGCCCAACGCATCGGTCATGATTATCGAGAACGCCGAACGCTTCGGACTCAGCCAGCTCCATCAGCTGCGAGGCAGAGTGGGAAGAGGAGCAGACCAGTCATACTGCGTGCTCGTCACTAACTTCAAGATATCAGAGACCACGAGAAAGAGAGTGCAGATAATGGTTGACTCCTCCGACGGCTTCGAGATAGCAGAG